>JAYUDQ010000793.1:0-7738 GCA_043739745.1 Acidimicrobiia bacterium
GTTCGGTGGCCCGGTTGCCTTGCCCGTGCCGGCATCGAGCACGATGAACGCACCGCGCAGCGTCCCGATGATCACGACGCTGCGGTCGGCGGACGTGCTCACCGATGTCGGCTGCATGCTGATGGGTGTGCGCCACAGTGCCCTTGACGGGTCATCGGTTGACATCTCGTCCACCGTGTACCCGCTGGCGGCATCGATTCCGTAGGTGACGACCCGAGAACCCGCAACGACGGCGATCCCGTAGGTCGTCTTCTGGGGAGTCTGCACCCACACGAGCTCTTTGGGCTCGGTCAGCGACGTGGAGGCGATCATCCCGTCCTGGCGAACGAATACCGCCGAACCGTTCTCGAGGAACACCACCGACGAGAAGATCTTCAGGTCGCCCGCCTTCCAGCTGCGCTTCACCTTCAGCGTCCGGGCGTCGCGTAGCTGGGCGACGGCGAGGCCGGTGACGATGAACTGATCCGCCGTCATGGCGATGGCACCGCCGTTGCGCTCGACCTCAGCGGTCGCGAGCGTGTTGCCTGTCGTGACGTCGGTCGAGACGAGCAGACCCGATCGGTCCAGGGAGACGACGGTCTCCGAGTTCGTGGTCACTCCGACGGCAACGATCCTACTGGTATGCGCGCGTATGTAACGGCGGAGATCCGGTGTCCGCTGCACCGTAGCCACCACAGCGGCGCTGGCGGCCGAGTCGGGACGGAGTCGGTAGGCTTCGGCCGCAAGCAGGAAGCCGGTGTCGGGCCGATTGCTGAGGTTCAGCGATTCGAGCCGCAGGCGTGCCGCCTGCGCATCGACCCGCCGGTTGTCGGCTCGGACGGCGTTGTTGCGGGCGAACACCGCGGCGACGAGAGCTGCCACGAGAAGCAGACTCAGCACGGCAATCGCGGAGCGGGCCAGCCTCATGGCGCGCTGGTGCTCCTCGAGGTCGCTGCCGATCAGCTCGTCCTTCGGGACGTTGCGCAGCGGCGCCGCGAGCTCGGCCACGGCGTCTCGGAACTCGAGGTCGTTCAGCGTCAGACCCAGACGCCCGTCGGCCCAGCGCACGTCGATGTGGCGCGGCTCCTCGGCGAACACGCCCCGCAACGCCTCCGGCAACGCGCTCGAACGTTGCGCGTCGTAGTCGCCGAGTGCCTCGCTCCACACGAGCTCACCGCGGGTCAGCACCGGGAAGAACCGGTCGCTGCCGCATCGGTCGACCCACTGCCGGATCTCCCGGTTCACCCAGATCGAAGCGGCAGCTTCCGGCGAGAGCAGAGCGACGAAGCCCGACGACGTGTCGATGGCCCGGGCGATCGGTGTCCACAGCGTGGGATCGGCCGAAAGCGATGCGTCATCGAGGAACACCCGCATCGCACGCTTGTGATGCCACGGCTTCGCCAGCTTGTGGAGGCCGTCACGCAGCGCCGGTGCGAAGTCCGCATCTGCCGAGTGGCTGTAGGAGATGAAGGCGTCCCAACCCCCGCGAACACGCGCTTCGACGGGCGTGCGTTCCGTCTCCGTGATCTGGGCGGGTGGCTCGTCCAAGCGCCCGGAGCATGGCACGGCGAATGCGGGCTCGCCTACTTTCCGTCGTTGACACCATCCCGGCCGATGTCCGTGAACAGCCCCGCGTACGTGGGCGTGAGATTCACCACGTCCTCTTTCCCGACCTTGGCGTTCTTGCCGCTCAAGACGACGTTCTGGATGTTCGCGGGGTCGATGTGACGGGCGATCTGCGCCATCATCAGCACCTCGCTCGGCTCCAGGTTGCTTGCCGCATTCCGTTTGAACGACGCAATCCAGCTCACCAACCCGGGCACATCGCTGACCTCTTCACGCAGCTTGGCCATCGTGTACAGCAGGAACTTGCCCTGGTTGGCCGAGCGCGTGAAATCGCCGTTGGCCACGGTCTTGCGGTTGCGGGCGAAGGCCAGCGCAGCGTCACCGTTCATGGCGAACCAGCCCTTTCGGAACATCGCGCCGGAGTAGACGTCCTTCATCGCCGGGTCGACGAGAACGTTCACGCCGCCGATGTCGTTCACCATGTTGGCGAACCCCGCGAAGCCGGTCACCACGTAGTTCTGGATGTTCAGACCCGACAGCGAGTTCACTGTCGCCAGCATCCCGGCGGGACCGCCGGCCGACAGTGCGCCGGTGATCTTTCCCTTTTTGCCCGATGGCCTGAGGGTCACATAGGAGTCACGCGGGATGCCCACGAGGATGCCCTTGTTGAACGCCGGGTTCCACACGAAGATGTGAATCGAGTCGCCGCGGGTCGTCTGGAAGTTCTCATTCGGGCGGGCGTCCGAGCCGATGATGAGAAGTTTGAAGAGCTTGTTGTTCGGCACCACTGCGGTTGTTGCTGCTTCGAAGCTCGAGGCACTCGAAAGTGCCGCGTCGGTCGACTTCGATTCCCACAGGAACGGGGCCGCCGGTTTCGGAGGGCGTCCATTCGGGGCGTACTGCGTGGTCTTGGCCGCGGGCGTACCCTTCTTGGCCGCGGGCGTACCCTTCTTGGCCGTGACCGAGGCCTTCCTGGTGGTCTTCGTGGCGGCCGCGACGGGGATGGCGACCACGGACACCGCGAAGGACGTGGCCAGAGCGATGCGGCCGACTCGGCCGATGCGGAACAGCCGTGGACCTCGGCCGTTGGCGGTCTGCCGGGGAGGCTCGGGCGTGCACGGCTGCGGGGTTTTCGTTGTCATTGCGTTGACCCTGGAGGGCCGATGTGAGGGTGTCGTGACGATGTTGGAAGCGTCCAGGGAGCACACGCCCCACACCCGGTGACCCTCGGCCGACCTCGTGCGCGATTCGGTCCGGGCCGCGTTTCGATTGACCGGACCGTCGGGTACAACTCTCGAATGAGCTTTGTCCCGAACGCGCCGCTACGCGGTTTCGCGCCCCTCGGACGACAATGAGCACACCGCTGTCGACCTATCGGCTTCAGCTCCACGCCGGATTCACGTTCACCGACGCAGCCGCCATCTGCCCGTACCTGGCTGAGCTGGGTGTGACCCACGTCTACACGTCTCCGATCCTCCAGGCTGCCGCCGGGAGCACGCACGGCTACGACACGGTCGATCACGACCGCATCAGCGACGAGCTCGGCGGAGGGGCCGGCTACGAGGTGTTCCTCGCCGCGCTGCGGGCCAACGGACTCGGCCATGTGCTCGACATCGTGCCGAATCACATGTCCACCGAGACACCCACCAACCAATGGTGGAACGACGTCCTCGAGCACGGGCGATCGAGCCAGCATGCCGCAGCATTCGACATCGACTGGGCGCCCGACGACGCGTCGCTTCGCGACCGAGTTCTCGTTGCGGTGCTGGGAGACCAGTACGGGAACGAACTCGACAAGGCTCGGTTCCAGATCGAAGGCGAGAACGGGGTGTTCTGGGTCCGCTATGGCGACCACCGGTTTCCACTTGATCCGCGCACATACGGATCCGCGTCGGCGGCGATCGATAAGTCGCCCGACAGCTCCCCAGACGCCGTGCACGAGATCCTCGAGGCGCAGCACTACCGGCTCACCCACTGGCGCTATGCGCTTGACGAGCTCAACTACCGCCGCTTCTTCGACATCACCAGCCTGGCCGGACTCCGCATCGAGGACCCCGACGTGTTCGCGGCTGCGCATCGGCTCCCGCTGAAGTTGGTGGCAGCGGGGGCCGTCGACGGCCTTCGGGTCGACCACCCCGACGGTCTCCTCGACCCGGAGGGCTACTTCCAGGAGCTCGCACGACAGGCCGGCGGCGCCTGGATCGTGGCCGAGAAGATCCTCCTCGGCGACGAACAGCTTCGCGAGTGGCCCGTCGCCGGAACCACGGGGTACGACTACGCCGCACTCGCCACAGGACTACTCGTCGATCGGAGCGCAGCCGGCTACTTCGCGGCCATCCGCATTCGCATCGAAGGTCTCGAGGCGACTGACGAACACTCCTTCGACGCGATCGCTCACAAGGCCAAGCGCGAGATGCTGGACGAGATCCTCGCGTCGGAGGTCGGACGGTTGGTGGCCCGCGTTCGCGACGTGTGCCGAGAGCACCGGGTTCATCGCGATCACACCCGCGCCGAGATCCGAACCGTCGTCACGGCCCTTCTCGTCGAGCTCGACGTGTACCGAAGCTATGTACGCAAAGGATCTTCGACACGCGAGGCCGACCGCACCATCATCAGGGTTGCTGCCGCGAGAGCTGCGGCCCGCAATCCAGTGTCCGCAGAGCTCGTGGGCTTCGTCGCCTCCATGCTGCTGCTCGACGTGCCTGGCGATCCTGCCGCCGAAGTCGCGACGCGCTTCCAGCAGCTCTCGGCGCCGGTGACAGCGAAAGGCGTCGAGGACACGGCGACCTACCGTTTCGTGGAGATGCTGGCGCTGAACGACGTCGGCAGCGATCCGGGCAGGTTCGGCATCAGCGTCGGCGCGTTCCACACCCACAACGAGCGCATCCAGGCCGACTGGCCGCTGTCGATGACCGCGCTCTCGACGCACGACAGCAAGCGCAGTGAGGACGTCCGGGCCAGGCTCGCCGCGCTCACATGGATGCCCGATACGTGGAGCGCGACGCTCGGCGAGCTGCGCTTGCGGCTCCGCGTGACGATGCCTGCCGAGAAGTCGATCGAACCCCGCGGGGAGCATTTCATCCTCCAGACGTTGGCCGGGACATGGCCGATCTCGCGTGAACGTATGCACACGTACGTCCTGAAGGCGGCGAAGGAGGCGAAGGTCGGTACGTCATGGATCAACCCCGTTGACGCATATGAGTCCGCCCTCGGCCGTGTGGTCGACACCATCTACGACGACGCAGGCAGCACCGCGATCCTCGATCGGCTCGCAGCCGCCATCGATCCAATCGCCCACGACCTGAGCCTCACGCAGAAGGCCCTGCATCTCATGAGCCCCGGCGTTCCTGACGTGTACCAGGGCGCCGAACTGCTGACCGATGCTCTGGTCGATCCCGACAATCGCCGACCGGTCGACTTTCGACACCGTGCCGATTTGCTCGCCGCGATCGGCGCCGACTGCCGGCCGGGCGCACTCGGCAGGTTCGCGCCGCCGCTGCGCAAGCTCGTTGTCACTCGCTCGCTCCTCCTCCTGCGTCGTGAGCTCCCGCAGGCATTCGGCGCCGACTCGACCTACACACGTCTGAAGGTGCATGGGCCGGGTGCGGATCGCATCGTCGCCTTCGGCCGCGGTTGCCAGGCGGGCGTCCAACCCGGCGTCCAGGCGCTGATCCTGGCCCGCATCGGGCCGCCCGAGCGCGGCGACCTCACGGCGACGTCCGTTGCCCTGCCCGACGGTTCTTGGCGCAGCCGTTGGACAGATGCCGTCGACCACGGACGCGTCAGCGTCGAAACGTTGCTCCGCCAGGATCCGGTCGCCGTCCTGGTGCGGGCGGGCCTCGGCGCCTGATGCGATGAACCCTGTCGAACGTGTGGTCCGTGTCGTCGACCGTGCGCAACAGCGCTGGAACCCGGTCGCCTTCGTGGTCGCGGTCTTCAAGAAGTACGGCGACGACCGCGGTGGCCAGCTCACCGGCCTCATCGCGTTCTACGCGTTCCTCTCGTTCTTCCCGCTCACGCTGGTGGTCGTCACACTCACGGCATTCGTGGCACAGCGGCAGCCGGCGCTGGCCGAGCGCATCCGCGCATCCACGTACCGCACAAGAGCCGGCCGCCGTTCGTGCTGCGCATGGCGCGAGGCGTCGGTGTGTTTGCCCTCCTCGCCTCCGCCGTCGCCGTCAGCACGTTCCTGGGCCTGCTCGGAACGTTCATCGCTGGCTCCCGACTGGCCGGCGCGGTCGGGGTGATCCTCGCCCTGACGCTCTCGGCGGGGCTCTACCTTGCCGTGTTCTGGCTGCTGAGCCCGCGGACGTTGCCCCTGGTCGAACTGGTCCCGGGCGTCATCGTCGCAGCGGTCGGATGGCAGGTGCTGCTGTACGCGCTGGAGGTGACCGTCGTACGCTCCCAGCACCTGTGGCCCCGATCAATCGTCCAGCCGCCACTGACGAACGCCGACAACGCGCTACTGGAGGCGATGGCGCGACAGGAGGAACGCCGGCCAGAGGAGCATGTGACGGTGGCATTCGAACCAGAATCCCAAGCGAGCCCGTCTCCGCGAGCGTCAGGGCTCGACGTTCAGGAAGCTTTGAAGACCGGTGATCTCGATCAGGCGGGCAACGACGCCGGACGGATGCCGGAGGGTGAGGTCCCCGCCTGCGGCCCGCAGGCGATTGGTGGCATCGATGACCGACTGCAGGCCGCTGGAGTCGATGAACGACACCGCGCCGATGTCCAGGACGAGACTCCCTGAGGGACGCGTGGAGAGCGCTTCGGACAGTCGGGCTGCGCTCTGGGAATCGATCTCACCGGCGACCGTCCAACCATCGGCGGTCGACGTGATGAGGAGTCGGCCCACCGACTCTCCAAGTGAAGTAGCGGGGACTGGGGACGCGGATGTCGGCACGGGTTCGTCGGACTTCTGGCACTCCTGCATGGGATCGCGACCGTAGCGAACCAACGACGACGACATCGGGCGAAGCGCTCACCCATTCGGGTGAAAACTGCCTGTTCGGGCTCAGTCGTCGCCGTTTGTGCGTCAACGAGACGGGTATGGGCCGGTCATGACTGCAACAAGGCAAGAAGCAACAGTGATGGGTACGCCGGTCACTCCGATACGGATCGCGCTCGTGAACGACTACGAGATCATCGTGAAGGGTCTGCAGACGATGCTCGCCCCGTTCAGCGACCGTGTGCTCGTCGTCGAGTTCGACCCCGGGACGCTCCCGAGCAAGCCGGTCGACATCGCCCTGTTCGACACGTTCGCCGGCCGCCGCCATTCCCTCGCCCGAATCAATGCCATGGCGAAGGACGTCGGCATCGGCAAGGTCGTGCTGTATACGTGGGACGCACCGGCGGCGTTCCTCCACGACATCGAACGGCACAACATCGACGGCATCGTGACGAAAGCGCACACCGGCGAGGCGCTTGTGCAGGCGATCGAGCGGATCCACGGCGGGGAACGCATCGGTCTCGACGATTTCGTCGAACCCGATGCCGCAACAGCGCTGTCTGAACGGGAGAAGGAAGTGCTTTCGCTGCTCGCGATCGGACTCACCAACCGCGAGATCGCCACGGAGCTCTACCTCTCGGTCGACACCGTGAAGACCTACCTGCGGGGCCTGTTCCGCAAGCTCGGTGTCTCGAACCGCACCCAGGCCGCGGTGGAGGCCGCAGGTCATCATCTGTCGCCGCCGCCGAGCCGTCGGCGTGCTGGCTGACGATTCAGGTCGACTGCGTACGACTTACGCGAGCGACTGCTCGAACGTCGTCACCAACGGGATCGCGCGCTTCAAAACCGCGACTGGCCGGCCGCGCTCACACCCGCTTGGCGATGAAATAGACGAGCAGAGCGACGAGCACGATCGGCCCGAGGACCAGCAACGCGAGGATCTTGCCGAGCAGGGCCACGACGAGGACGGAAGCAATCATGTGCCGTCGTCTACCCACGCGGCGCGATCTCGAAACCGTCCGCTCAGTCGCTGAGCGCCTCGTCGATACCCGTCGTCGTCATCGCCGACCACAAGTCGCCGACGAAGTGCGACAGCACAAGGAGGTCGTGCACCTCGCCATCGAGGCTGACCACGTGATCCTTCAGCAGACCCTCGGCCTCGAAACCAAGCGCGCTGAACATCGCGACGGTCGCCTCCTGCTCGGCCACGACCTCAACGACGAGCTTGGTCATACCCATCTCCAC
>JAYUDQ010000794.1:0-17931 GCA_043739745.1 Acidimicrobiia bacterium
AAAAGGACATCGACAGACTCGTTCAGATTCCCATCTTCGTAGACTATTCGACTCACGAAGGCCCGTACTCCTGCGCGTTCTCTGGTGGGAGCGCCCATCGATTGTCGACGGAAGTCCGGTCCCGCATAAATCAGCCTGAGTCTGCGGTCAAGTCGCGGTGGCCACGGGTTCGCTAGCTCGGGCTTGAACGATACGGGACAGCGTGCGGGCGCTTGCGCTCGGTGTGGCGGATACTTCGCACAGATACCCTGGCGCCGCGCATAGCTTAACGAAAACGCCAGATCTGGCACCGACACTTGAAGTGTCTTGCACCCAACGTCGCGTGATCTCATAGTATGTTTTCCCCGACCGCACCAGACCCACCTGGTCCAGCGCCAGGATCTTGGGCTTTCGCGCTGCCAATCGAAAGACCAATCGACAGTATTGCAGTGATCGTCGTGACAACCGTCGTCAGACCGAGTCGGTGTCCGAAATGTCGCCCTGTGCAGAATGTGAGCATCCTCGATCCTTTCTCAAGCGCTCGAAGTGCCCGCTTCTCATCTCGTCAATTAACCCAGCAATTAACCCCTGATCGAACGAATGTGGTCCTATTTGAGTTCGTCGACCGCCCCGACATTCGCCTGGCTTGCAGCGAGCACAGCCGAGCCATGATGCACCGCTCGGCGATCACCCGCAACCTTGCGGCCTGCAACTCGGTAAAGACCTCGGCCGCGGTGTGTCCGGTGACGGGCGGGGCCGCATAAGCGAGGTCACGGAGCAGTTCCGGGGCCGCCACACGGACCACATCCCCGCCAACCGGCGAGCGCCTCACCGGCCCGGCGGTCATGCGCCTCCGTTGTGTAGGTCACGGGTTCTATGCGCCGACCAACATCTGACCGATGTGGCACCCGGCATCTCCTCCCCCTCAGTGTGCAGAACTGGTCCGGTCAGCAACCACGGGAAACCCCGATGTCTCCCCAGCGGGACTAAGCGGAAATAGAATCGCCACGCGCACTGCTAAGAAACTTGACAACACTCGTAGCAAGTTTCCGCCCAGCCGCACTAGGAGAACCGCATGCCCCTCGATCCGAACAAGTGGACCCTCAAGACCCAGGAGGCGTTCAACGCCGCGATCAAGACCGCGCGCGATCGTTCGAATCCTGAGGTCACGCCCGACCACCTGCTGCTGGCGCTGATCGGCCAGGAGGACGGCCTGGTCCTGCCGCTGCTCACCAAGGTCGGGATCGCAGTCACACCCCTCAAGAACAGCCTCGACGAGTCGATCGCGAAGCTGCCGCGTTCCTACGGTGGCGACTCGAACACCAGCCGCGAGCTACGCAACACGCTTGAACGCGCCGATGCCGAGCGCGGAATGCTCAGCGACGAGTACCTCTCGACTGAGCATCTGCTCCTCGCCATGGTCACCCGCTTGGGCGTGAGCCGTGACGACCTCCTCGGAGGCCTCCAGACGATCCGCGGCAGCCAGCGCATCACCAGCCAGTCGCCGGAGGACACGTTCCAGGCCCTCGAGCGCTACGGCCGCGACCTCACGGCCGAGGCCCGCAGGGGCAAGCTCGACCCGGTCATCGGTCGTGACGAGGAGATCCGCCGCACCATCCAGGTGCTGGCCCGCCGCACGAAGAACAACCCGGTGCTCATCGGTGAGCCCGGCGTTGGCAAGACTGCCATCGTCGAAGGCCTGGCGCGGCGCATCGTCGACGGCGACGTCCCCGAGAGCCTCAAGAACCGCCGCCTCATCTCGCTCGACCTGTCCTCGATGGTGGCCGGTGCGAAGTACCGGGGCGAGTTCGAGGAGCGGCTGAAGGCGGTGCTCAAGGAGATCACCGACGCCCAAGGCGAGGTCATCACCTTCATTGACGAGCTGCATACGATCGTCGGCGCGGGCGCGGTCGGCGAGGGCGCGATGGACGCCGGCAACATGATCAAGCCGATGCTCGCTCGCGGCGAGTTGCGCATGATCGGCGCGACGACGCTCGACGAGTTCCGCAAGCACATCGAGAAGGACCCGGCGCTGGAAAGGCGCTTCCAGCAGGTATACGTGGGCGAGCCGTCGGTGGAGGACACCGTCGCCATTCTCCGCGGGCTGAAGGAGCGCTACGAGGTGCACCACGGCGTGCGCATCCAGGACAACGCGCTCGTCGCCGCTGCGACCCTGAGCCATCGGTACATCACGTCGCGGTTCCTGCCGGACCAGGCCATCGACCTCATCGACGAGGCGGCTTCGAAGCTGCGCATCGAGATCGATTCGATGCCGACCGAGATCGACGTCGTCGAGCGACGGCTGCGTCAGCTCGAGATCGAGCGTGTCGCGCTGGCGAAGGAGACGGACGCAGCGTCGGCCGAACGTCTGGCCGCGCTCGACAAGGAGGTGGCGGATCTTCGCGAGAAGAGCGACGGCCTCCGCGGGCACTGGGACCAGGAGAAGGGCGCCATCACCCAGATCCGCGCCCTCAAGGAGCGGATGGAGACCAAGCGGGCCGAGGCCGAGCAGGCCGAGCGCAATGGCGATCTGACCCGTGCGTCGGAGATCCGTTACGGACATCTTCCGATCATCGAACGCGAAATCGCCGACGCCACCAAGGCCTTCGACGCCATCCAGGCCGGCGGCAAGCACATGCTGAAGGAGGAGGTCGACGCCGAGGACATCGCCGAAGTCGTGGGCAAGGCCACCGGCATACCCGTCAGCCGGCTGATGGAAGGCGAGACCAGCAAGCTGATCCGCATGGAGGAGGTGCTCCACGAGCGCGTCATCGGCCAGGACGCGGCCGTCACCGCGGTGGCGAACGCCATCCGCCGTTCGAGGGCCGGGCTTTCCGACCCCAATCGCCCGATCGGCTCGTTCCTGTTCCTCGGCCCGACCGGGGTCGGCAAGACCGAGCTGGCCCGGACGCTGGCACAGTTCCTGTTCGACGACGAGCGGTCGATGGTCCGCATCGACATGAGCGAGTACATGGAGAAGCACTCGGTCTCGCGCCTCATCGGTGCTCCTCCGGGCTACGTCGGCTACGACGAGGGCGGGCAGCTCACCGAGCTCGTTCGGCGCCGTCCGTATGCCGTTGTGCTTCTGGACGAGGTGGAGAAGGCGCATCCTGAGGTGTTCAACGTCTTGCTGCAGCTCCTCGACGACGGTCGCCTCACCGATGGTCAGGGCCGCACGGTCGACTTCACGAACGTGGTGCTGATCATGACGTCGAACATCCCTGGCGAGCCGAGTGACGTGTTTCGGCCAGAGTTCATCAATCGGATCGACGACATCATCCGATTCCGATCGCTCGGTCGTGAGGACCTCGCCCAGATCGTCGAGGTGCAGCTGGCGCATCTGCATGGTCGGCTGGCGGCACGCCGGCTCGGGCTCGAGATCAGTGAGGCCGCGAAGGTGTGGGTGGCCGACCGGGGCTACGACCCTGTATTCGGGGCCCGGCCGCTCAAGCGGGTCATCCAGCGCGAGATCGCCGACCCGCTGGCCAAGGCGCTGCTCGACGGGCGCTATGCCGAGGGATCCGTCGTCCGCATCGACGTTTCGAGTCCCGATGCGACGGCGCTCACCCTGGACTGATCGGTTGTCCGCGCCGATCTGTGCGGCGGGCCCGCGACCGACGATCGGCCCAAACTTCGTTCGGTTCTGCACCTCACGGTACAGAACCGGTCGAAGTGCCGAAGAAGGTCGAGCCGGGCGTGGGCCAAATTCCCCATTTCTGCTGAATTTCCGCTCATTTGTGCGCGGACTGTGGGTGTACGTCTTGTAATGAACGCGGACAGTGGCCAATGTGATGCGACCTTCTGAACTGACGGAACGTTCAGATCTCTGCATCGAGGTACGGAAATGGCCAAGAACTCATCCCGCGGAACGATCATGCGGCGCCGTCGCTCGTTGGCCACCGTTCTGGGCGGGCGTCACGCTAGGCACCGGCCTGACGATCGCGTCCGGCTTCAGCGGCCTGGTGCCTGGCCTCGGCACCGGGGCGAGCGCAGCTGACGGCGTCGAACAAGCGCAACCTGTGGCCGTGCCGACCGAGGCACCGCCCGCAGCCGCACCCATCATCGCCCTTGTTACGACTGGGACCGCTGTCGATAGCGTCGCCGCCAGCGGGATCTCGGATGACCCGTTGACGGCGTCGGGTGCGAACTGCGGCTGCCGCGTGACCACGACCGTGCCGGTGACGACAACGCCGGCCATCACGACGACGAAGCCGTATTGCGGCTGTCAGACCACCACCATCCCGGCCACGACGACTTCGGTTCCGGAAGCGACTACCACAGCACCGCCTGCCGTGACGACCACCGTGGCCGCGCCCACCACGACGAAGCCGGAGACGACGACCACCAAGCCGTACTGCGGCTGCCACCCTACGACGACGGCTCCTACGACGACGGCTCCTACCACGACGGCGCCGCAGACGACCAGCACCGTGCCGCAGACCACGACCACCGTGCCCATCATCATCATCATCCTCCTCCTCACCACGACGACGACCACGGCTCCTGCGACCACGACGGCCCCCGCACCGACAACGACGGCGGCGAGCACGACGACGACGATCCGGCCGACCTCGTCCACGGCGTTGCCGACGACCACGGTGGCCAACGTTCTCGGTACCACCGTGACGACAATCCCGTCGGCGCCGGCCAACGAGACCCCGTCGTTCACCGGCTCCAATAGCGCCCTGTTGGCACTCTGAGCGCTGACCTTCCTTCTGATCGGCTCGGGCATCTTCGGACTGGCCAGCACCCGACGGCGTGAGGAAGCCGCGGCCTGGTAGCTCGCCGGGTCTTCGCATCGCTCGGCTCCGGCCCGCTTCGCTTCTGGCGGAGTGGGCCGGACCATTTGGCAGGTGCCGCAGGCCGCAGAACCTGCCTGGTGCGGAGGCGCTTTCGCGTCGAAAGCCCCGACAGGCACGCAGGGAGAGATACCTACTTGATTTGACCGCACTAAGTGGTCAAACTGATGCTCCCTTCGAAATTGATGAAGGGTTCAGTTCTTTCGAAATCGAGGCAAGGCGAACATGGTGAAGTCCAACCCCAGCGCATCCGTAGGCTCTCCGAAGCGCCGCTCGCGACCGGTCCGACGGCGGTCGCTTGCCGCCGTCGCCTCAGGGATCACGCTTGGCGCAATGCTGACGCTGGCGTCCGGTCTGACCGGCATCCTTCCGGGACTCGGTTCAGCTGCCAGTGCTGCTTCCGTGCTTCACGGCAAGGTCTACCGGGACACGAACCGCAATGGCGTACAGGACCCACCGGTCGGCATCCCGGAGCTGGACGAGAACAACGTGGCGGGTGTCTCGGTGACGGCCTACTCGTTGTCCGGCACCGTCTCGGGCACGGCCGTCACCGCACTCGATGGCACCTGGTCCCTATCGACGTCGGCCGACGGCCCGTTCCGGGTCGAGTTCACGAACTACCCGGCGCCCTACACGTCGGGCAACGCCGCGGGCGGAACGAGCGTCCAATTCCCTGCGTCGACGAGTTCGCCCATCAACTTCTCGTTGTTGGCGAAGGTCAACGGGATGGGCCAGATCGAGCACGTCGTGAATCTGCCGGTCGAGATAGGCGACCGCGTCTGGCGAGACGCGAACGGGAACGGCGTGCAGGATCCGGGCGAGGCCGGCATTCCGGGTGTCGTCATCCAGCTCATCGACAACGGCGCCGTCGTGGCGATGAAGACGACCGACGTCAACGGGACTTACTCGTTCGGAGACTTGTTCCTGCAACACCCCTACTGCTTGGCCATCGATCCTCTCCAGGGGTCCCTGTCCGGGCTCGAGATCACGAAGCGCTACGCCCGTGACTTCCCGGGTGCGTCGGCGTTGAACGACTCCAATGGCACGCTTGCCGGCAACGCGGTCTCCGAGTGCCTCACCACCGCAGGGCCTGGTGAGAACGACCACACCTTCGACTTCGGCTTCGTCCCGACGGCTCCGCCGGTGACGACCACCACGGCTGCCGCAACGACGACCACGTCGTCGGCCCCTGATACGACGACGACTGCGCCCTTGGCGACGACGACGACTGCGCCCTTGGCGACGACGACGACTGCGCCCTTGGCGACGACGACGACTGCTGCGGCCGGAACCGTATGCGTCGGTGATTACGTCTGGTCCGACCTGAACCGCAACGGTGTGCAGGACGTGGGCGAGCCCGGTGTGCAGGGTGTTCGGGCCACGCTGTTCCGGGTGGACGGTTCGGAGGTCCTCTACACGGTGACGGATTCGAACGGTGCCTGGGGGATCTGCGGTGTGACGCCGGGTAGCTACTTCGTGCGCTTCACAGGCATCCCGTCGGGAACCGCATTCACCGCGGCGCGCGCCGGGGGCAACACCGCGAAGGATTCCGATCCGGATGCCACCGGCACCACGCCCGCTTTCGCCGTCGGTTCGGTCAACGTGCTCACCATCGACGCCGGGATTGTTGCCGCCACCAGCACGGTGTGCGTGGGCGACTTCGTCTGGTCCGACCTGAACGGCAATGGTGTCCAGGACGTGGGCGAGCCCGGTGTGCAGGGTGTTCGGGCGACGCTGTTCCGGGCTGACGGTTCGGAGGTTCTTTTCACGGTGACCGATTCGAACGGTGCTTGGACGATTTGCGGTGTGATGCCGGGCAGCTACTTCGTGCGCTTCACTGGGATCCCGTCTGGCACTGCATTTACGTTGGTCCGGGCGGGTTCCAACCCGGGGACGGATTCCGATCCGGATGCCACGGGCACCACGCCGGTGTTCGCCGTCGGCACGGTCAACGTGCTCACGATCGACGCCGGCCTCGTCATCCCATCGACGCCGATCGTGCTGCCGAACGTCCCGATCGTGACCACCACGACCACCCCGGTCACCACGACGACCATTCCGCCCGGCTGCATCGGTGACAAGGTGTTCAAGGATCCGGGAAGCGCAAAGGACGGTGCCGGAATCCCCGGCGTGACAGTGTCGTTGAAGCGCTCGGACGGGTCGACCCTCTCCACGGTCACGGACGCCAACGGCAACTACCTCTTCTGCCTCTTGCCTCCCGGGACCTACACCGTCGTCATCAAGAACCCTCCGGTCGGTTCGACCAACAGCTACGACCTCGACGGCAACAAGGACAATGCCGCCACTGTGGCCATCGGAGTCGGCCAGAGCAACGTCGACGTCGACTTCGGATACGTGACGGCGAAGGTCTTGCCGGAGGTCATCACCCAGACGACGACGCCGCTGCCGCCGGCCCCGGCGGCGCCGGTTGGGACCCCGGTGTTGTCGTACACCGGCGCTCGCTCGACGCTCCTCGCCCTGTGGGCATTGACCTTCCTGCTCGTCGGCTACGGCATCTTCGGGCTCACCGGCTCACGCCGTCGCCGCGTGTCCCTGCGCTGACAGCTTCACCGTTGAGCGGGCCGCGCCCGGTCAACACGCGCAGGCAGAAGCCGAACCCAAATCCCGCCGGCCCGCCCAATCCCAGGGGCGGGCCGGTGCTGGTGGTGCGCACCGGCGCCGATCGGCCGCTACGCGGTCCAGTCCACAAACGCGTCGATCATGGCGTGCACATCGTCGCCGAGCGGGTAGAGGATCGGACATGTTGCGCCATTGCGGATGTAGTTCCCGACCTGTTCGCGGCACTCATCCACCGTGCCCGAAGCGGTGATCATCTGGACGATGTCGTCGGGGACCAGCTTTGCCGCCTCCACCACTTGATCGTGGGTGGCCGGCCAGGTCAGCACCTTGCCGATGTCCTCGAGCAGCGACTCGGGCACGCCACTCGCCTTCATGATGTGCGGCTGCTGCCCGAGGTACTGGGTAACGAGGAGCCGCGCATTGTCGAGCGCCTTCTTGCGGTCGGCCGGGTCGTTCGTGGGCGACAGCGAGCACACGACGAGCTGCGGCCGGTCGAGGTCGGTGGCGCTGCGCCCGGCCTTGTGGGCACCCTTCTCGAGGGAGTCCATCGCCTGCAGGTTGTAGGCCGGTGACACGAGGTAGTTGAGGACCGCTCCGTCGGCGATCTGGCCGGTGAGCTCCATCATCTGCATGCCGGTGGCCCCGATGTAGATGGGTACATCCTTCGGCTTGCGCTCCTCGTGGACGTAGTCCAGCTCGACGCCGTCGAAGTGCACATAGGTTCCGTCATAGGTGACCGGGCCGTCGCAACGCAGCAACGCCCGCACGGACTCGACGATCTCGCGCATGACCGTGATCGGGCGGCTGCGGGTGATGCCCACCTTGGCCGCTAGGGGGTCCCACCATGCGCCGATCCCGAGGATGACCCGCCCCGGGGCGAGATCGTCGAGGGTCGAGAAGCTGGCCGCAAGGCGGGCCGGGTTGCGGCTCCAGCAGTCGACGACGCCCGACCCGATCTTGATCCGCTCGGTCGTAGCCGCCCATGCGGCCATCGGGATCATGCAGTCCCGCACAAGTCGGCTGTCGGCCTGCCAGACAGCGTCAAAGCCGGCTCGCTCGGCGTACTGCGTCAGCCCGATGCCCTCGCGTATGGAATGGGCGTCCTGCAGGTACATGGCCACGGGGGTTGGCATCGGGAGCTCTCTCTGGGCTGGGCGGGTGCTCGGTGCGGGCAGGTTTGTGTTCGGGTGACGGGACCGCTGTCAGCTCGCCATGAGGGCGGCCATCTGCGTGTCGTTGAGACCACAGGTCTTCGCGTTGGAAAGGATTTCGGCCTTCACGTCCTGCGGGAACTCCTTCAGGCTGCCCAGCGCGAACAGCTTCTGGACCTGGTCGAGGTCCTTTGCTCCGACCACGGTGAAGGTGGACTTCATGAAGCACGTCGCCATGGCCGTGGTGACACCGGCCTTCGCCAGGTGAGCATCGACGCTTCCTGCCGCAGCCTTGGCCATGGCATCCGGTGCACACACCATCAGGGCCTTGATGAAACCGGGCGGGGGCTCGGTCGCCTTGAGGTCGATGCCCGAACCCGCTTTCGCTTGTACGCACGCGATCTCTGCGTCGGTCGAGGCCAGCCCCATTGCCGAGAACGCGGTCTTGACCTGCGCTCCGGTGAGCGGCCCTGTGGCGGTCGAGGTGCCGTTGGCCGCGGTGGTCACCGCAGCGCCAACCGGGGTGTCCGCAGCTGTAGTGGTGTCCGCAACCGTGGAGGTGTCTGCCACGCCTGTGGTGTCGGCCACGGATTCGGCCGTTGTCGTCTCTGCCGCGAGGGTCTTGTCGGAGGAGCTGCCGCTGCTGCAGGCGAACAGCGCGAGGGGGGCGGCGAACAGGCTGAGGACCATGGCTGTCGTATGGAATCGCTTCATCGTTGGGCCTTCCGAATGGAGGGAGCGGGATACGACTCACAGCCGGGCGAACAGCCGTTGAGCCTGTTCGGCGGCTTTGCGCCGTACTTCGTCGGTGTCGACCGTGAGCACCCGGCCACGGTCGACCGCAAGTTTTCCATCGATCACAACCTTCGAGGGACGCACCCCGGGGGAGAAGGCCAGATGCCACGGCTCCATCGGGTCGTAGTCCCACGTCACCTCGTCGCCCAGCGCCTCGGGGAACAGCCCCCAGCTGTTCGTCAGCCAATGCCATGCCTGATCCGGCGAGGCTGTCAGGTCGCTCTCCCGTAAGCGCGCATAGGATAGTCGGAACTCCTCCAACATGTCGGCGCCGATGCCGTCGGTGCCAAGCACGACGCGGTTCGGCCGGTCCGCCGGGTGGGCGTAGCCGACGGCGTTGTTCATGTTGCTGCGCGGGTTGTGGGCAATCGTGCCGGACAGGTCGCGGTCGAGGTGGACGCAATGCACGATCAGCCAGTCGTCTTTGGCGAACGGCTGCCAGCGTACGCCGGCATCGGCATCGTCGGGCCCTTCGGCAACGTGCACGTGGACACCAGCGCCGAGGTCCTTGGCCAGCCCGGCCACGGCTTCGATGGTCTCGTCGGCACAGGTGAAGGCGGCGTGCGCGCCGACATAGCCACGCCCACCGGCCTTCAGGAAGCGCTCGTTCTCGGCCAGACCGCGGCGCGCTCCGTCGGTCATTGCCGTCGGACGGTCGACGGCCGACGGCTGCGGATCAACCGGTATGCGCGCAGTAGATCTGTTCCCGTCGCGATGGCGATCGGTGACGCCGTACGCGCAGCTGACCCGTACACCAACGTCGGCGCACGCAGATGCGATCACATCGAGGCTGCCCTCGATCGCATTCGGGCTCTCGTGGTGGTCGATGATGCACGTGGTGCCGCTCTCGAGGGCTTCGAGCGCGCCGAGCTTGGCCGACCACTCGAGCATCTCCAGGTCGAGGGCGCAGTCGAGCCGCCACCAGATCTGCTCGAGCACGCTCGCGAAGCTGTCGGGTGTCCGTGGCGGCGCAGGCATGCCACGGGCGAGCGCGGAGTAGAGGTGGTGGTGGGCGCAGACGAGGCCCGGGGTGGTGGCGGTCACACTGCCTCGTCGGCGGCCGCTCCCGGCATGCCCATCGGCAGCGTGTTGCGCCAGATTCCATCGACCATGTGCAAGGCGGCGGCAACGGCGCCGCTGGTGGGCACAAGGCCGATCTCGCCGACGCCCTTCACGCCGTAGGGCGAGTTGGGCTGCGGCACTTCGACGAGCACGGTCTCGATGATCGGCATGTCCTTCGGGCGAATGATGCCGAGGCTGCGCAGCGTCATGTTGGTCGGCATGCCCAGCTCGTCCGACGGGAAGTCCTCGGTGAGCGCATAGCCGAGGCCCATGTGGACCGAACCCTCGACCTGGCCCTCGCACAGCTGCGGGTTGACCGCCCGTCCGACGTCGTGGACGGCGACGACCTTCTCGATCTTGCCGGTCTTTGGATCGGCGATGACCATCTGCGCGGCATACCCGAAAGCCGAGTGGATGACCGGGTTCTCGACGCCCTCGTACAACGAGTTCGTCCAGTCGACCCGCCACTCGCCCGGGTAGTCGATCTCCCTCTTGCACCCGTCGGCCGTGGCTGCCCGCGCCGCCATCATCACCGCACCCGAACCCATGAGCGTGCCGCGGGAACCGGTGGTCTGGCCGAGGCCGAGCTCGCGGCTCGTGTCGACGATGACCTTGATGCGGGCCGGGTCGATTCCGAGCTCCTCGACGGCCACCTGCAGGGCAACGGTGTGGATGCCCTGGCCCATCTCGGTCCAACAGTGGCGAACCTCGACCGTGCCCTCGTAGCCCGGGTCGGTGTCGGTGGCGTCGGTTGCGTCGTCGAGGAAGCGCACGACCGCCTTCGACACTTCCTTGAAGCCGTTGCCGAGCCCGGAGTTCTTCAGGCCGAGGCCGAGGCCGACCGCCTTGCCACTCGCGACTGCATCATCATATGCGCGCTTTACTTCGTCGAGACAGGCTTCCGCGCCGGCGCAACCGTCGTCCATGATCTGCCCGGGTCCCCACACCTCGCCGGGGTGGATGACGTTGCGCTTGCGCATCTCCCAGCCAGAGATCCCGACCATCTCGGCCAGGCGGTCCATGCAGCCCTCCATCGCGAACTGCGCCTGGTTGGCACCGAATCCGCGGAACGCACCGCAGACCGGGTTGTTCGTCCGAACGGCGACCGCATGAACGTCGATGTTCGGCAGATGGTACGGGCCGCCGGCGTGGCCGGCCGCCCGCTCGAGCACCTTCATCCCTACGCTTGCATACGGTCCGGAGTCGCCGATCATCTTCGCCCGCAACGCCGTGAGTTTGCCCTCGGAATCGCAGCCGACCTCGTACTCCATGCGGATCGGGTGGCGCTTCGAGTGGATCAGCAACGACTGCTCGCGTGACAGCGTGATCTTCACCGGTGACCGGAGGGTCCATGCCGCAAGGGCGGCCTGGCCCTGATTGCTCATGTCCTCCTTGCCGCCGAATGCGCCGCCGTTGGAGACGAGCTCGACCGTGACGAGATCGTTGGAGATGCCGAGGATGGCGGCGATCTGGTCACGATCGTCCCAAATGCCCTGCCCCCCGGAGTAGACGTACAGCCGGAGGTCACCGTCGTCCCCTTCGTCTCCGTCGACGTAGGGCACCGCGAGCGTCGACTCCGGTTCGAGGAAGGCCTGCTCGATGCGCTGTGTCTGGAACGTCTCGCGCACGACGTGCGTGCTTGCGGCGAAGGCGGGGTCGACGTCGCCGCGGTGGTACTTCGACGTCGACAGCACGTTGCCTTCGAGACCCCAAACGGCGTGCTCGGGGTCGTCGACGGCGGCCACTGCATCGGTGATCGGGCGCCGGACGCCGTAGGTGATCTCGACGAGGTCGGCGGCGCGGCGGGCGACCTCGCGGTCTTCGGCGACCACAACCGCGATCACGTCGCCGAGGTAGCTGGTGCGACCGCCGACAGGGATGAACACCGGCCAGTCCTTGTGGATGATGCCGACCTTCAGCGCGCCCGGCACGTCATCAGCCGTAAGTACACGTACGACCCCTTGGAGGGCCATCGCCGCCGTCGAGTCGATGGCCAAGATGTCGGCGCGGGCGTGCTTGGTGAGCACCAGCGCACCGTGCAGCATGCCGGGCACGACCATGTCGTCGATGTACGGGCGACGGCCGACCGCAAGGTCACGGCCCTCGTACTTCACGCCACTGGTGCCGACGCCGCCGTTGACGCCGGGCGTGACGACGATGCCCTGGGCGAGCGCTTCGATGGCGTCGAGGATCTTCACGTAGCCGGTGCAGCGGCAGAGGTGGCCACCGAGGTGCCGGGCCATTTCCTCGCGAGTGAGGGCCGAGCCCTTCTTGTCAACCTGGGCCTTGGCCCGCACCACGATGCCCGGCGTGCAGAACCCGCACTGGAGCGCACCGCATGCGGCGAACGTCTCGGCGTAGCGCTCGACCTCGGCTGCGTCGAAGCCCTCGATGGTGGTGACTGACTTGCCGGCAGCGCGGCTGAGCGGCATCTGGCACGTGATCGAGGCCTTGCCGTCGATCATCACGGTGCAGCAGCCGCACTGGCCCTGGGGCGAGCAGCCGTCCTTCGGCGACGTGATGCCCAACTCCTCGCGCAGTGCGTGGAGCAGGTGTGGGTGCCGGGCTGACACGGTGACGGCCTGGCCGTTGACCGTGAGGCTGACCCGTTCGGTGTCGGTGAGGTAGGTGGTGTCGGGGATGGCCGTGGTCGGGATGGTGGGATCGCCGCGCGGCCCGGGTGTGGTGATGTCGGTCATGCTCATGGCTTCCTCGGAATCTTGAACTGGGCCGGGGTGTAGTCGGGCTCGAGCGGTGGATCGATCACGCCCTTCTGGGAGGTTATGCGTGCATAGTGTTGGGGTTCGCGGTAGCGGTCCATCTGGAACAGGGTGTGCTTGAAGTTGAAGCAGAGGTCGAGGTCGCAGGCAGCAACGACGAGCTCATCAGAAGTTGTCAGTGCACGTGCCACAACCTGCCCGCTCGGAGCGAAGATGGCGCTCTGGCACAGCGACTCGACGCCCTCCTCGGTGCCACCCTTCGCCACACCGACCACCCAGGTGCCGTTCTGGTAGGCACCGCTGGCCAGGCAGAGGTCGTTGTGGAACAGCTGCAACGCGTTCTGCCCCGGATCGGGGGCGTAGTAGATCGGCGTGTTGTAACCGATGGTGATCAGCTCGACCCCTTGCAGCCCCATCACCCGATAGGTCTCGGGCCAGCGGCGGTCGTTGCATGTGGCCATGCCGACGATGCCGTTGAAGGCCCGCCACACGGGGAAGCCCTGCGGCCCGGACTCGAAGTAGTAGCGCTCGAGGTGTTGGAAGGGGCGGTGCGGCTCGTACGTCTCGTGGCCGGGGACATGCGTCTTGCGGTAGGTGCCGACGACCGTGCCGTCGCGCTCCACCATGGTCTGCGCGTTGTAGCGATGGGTGACCCCGGACTCGTCGGTGTGCAGTTCCGCGTAGCCGAGAGTGAAGCCGACCTGCAGCGACTTCGCCTCGTCGAAGAGCACCTTCGTCTCGGCACCGGGCATCTCGCGCTCGTACCACTGGTCGATCTCGGCGGCGTCCTCGATGTACCAGCGGGGGAAGAACGTGGTGAGGGCGAGCTCGGGGAAGGCGACGAGGTCGCAGCCGCGGGCGGCGCCCTGGCGAAGGAGGGCGAGGAGGCGCTCGACGACGTCGGCGCGGCTGTCGGCGCGCTGGATGGGGCCGAGCTGTGCGGCGCCGACGGTGAGGATGCGGGTCATCGGCGTGCTCCCGCGAGCGCGGTTGGTTGTGGCAGGTCGTTCTCGGAGAGGGCGAGCATCGTCTGCAGGAGGATGTTCGCGCCCATCTCCAGCGCCGCTGGATCGGTGTGCTCGGCCGGGTTGTGGCTGATGCCGCGCACGCTCGGTGTGAAGATCATGGCGGTGGGGCACATGCGGGCGAGCATCTGCGCGTCGTGCCCGGCGCCGCTCGGCATCCGCTTGGCCGTGTTGCCCAGCGCCAGGATCGTGCGCTCGACGAGGTCGATCACGTCCGGGTCGAACACGACCGGTTCGAAGCGGGCCAAAGCTCGGCTCGTGATGGTCACGCCTTCGCTGGTGGCGAGTAGGAGCAGGAAGTCGGCCAGGCGGTGCTCGGCGTCCTGCAACACGTTCTCGGCGGTGTTGCGCAGATCGACGGTGAGCACTGCTCTTCCGGCGACGACGTTGACGAGGTCGGGGGTGAGCTGGACGGAGCCGGCCGTGGCCACCTGCGGCGGGCCGAACTCGAGGGCGAGGTCGTGCACGAACGTGACCACACGGGCTGCTGCGTATCCGGCGTCGTGGCGCAGCGACATCGGCGTGGTGCCGGCATGGTTGGACTGCCCGACGATGGTCAGCTCCTGCCAGGAGATGCCTTGCACGCCCGTGACGGCGCCGAAGTCGATCCGTTCGGCTTCGAGCACGGGACCCTGCTCGATGTGCAGCTCGACGAACGCCGCCGGTGCCGGCCCGGGGCACGGCTGGGTGCCGCGGTAGCCGATGCGACTGAGCTCGTCGCCCATGCGGGCGCCGTCGATGCCGACCGCGTCGTAGGCCTCCTCGGCCGTCATGCCGCCGCAGTACACGAGGCTGCCCATCATGTCCGGGCTGAAACGGGCACCCTCCTCGTTCGTGAAGAACGCGACGGCCATCGGGCGGCGGGTCTGCACGGCGGCCTTGTCGAGCGTCTCGATGATCTCCAGCCCGGCGAGCACACCGAGGTTGCCGTCGTAGAGACCACCGGTGCGGACGGTGTCGATGTGGCTGCCGGTCATGACCGGGTGCTCAAACGTCCCGTCGGCCGCGGCGCGGACGGCGATGGCGTTGCCGACCGCGTCGATGGACACGTGCAGGCCGAGGTCGTGCATCCAGGCGACGACGAGGTCTCGCCCCTCGCGGTCGGCGTCGGTGAGGGCGAGGCGCGCCGACCCCGGCTCGCCGTTCGCACCGGTGATGGCGCCGAGCTCGCCGAGGGCGCGGATGCGGGCCATCAGTCGCGCGCCATCGACGCGCAGGTCCGCAATTTCGCCGGGCGCGTCGGACGGGGGATGCACCGGTCCATGATCGGCCTGGCTTTACGAAATGTCAACGGATCAACCCGCCTTGTCTTCGTGCGTTCACAGACCCCGCACTGTGCCGCTGGCCCGGAGGTCACAATGGGCACATGGCGGCCTGGTCCAGAACCCAGCACCCGATCCGGGCCATCCGCGGGGTGCAACCCAGCCCGCTGGACGCCGGCCAGTGGCCCGCCACCATCCCGGCTGTGTCGCAACTGCTGCGGGATGGGTTGGAACTGGTCCCGGCGACGGTGCTGGTCGGCGACAACGGGAGCGGCAAGTCGACCATCATCGAGGCCTTGGCCATGGCGTACGGCATCAATCCGGAGGGTGGTTCGGCCGGGGCGCAGCACCAGACGCGCCCCTCGGAATCACCGTTGTACGAGGCGTTGGTGTTGCAGAAGTCGGCCGCCGCGCACCGCGGCTACTTCCTACGAGCCGAGACGATGCACGGGTTGTACACGTACCTCGAGCAGAACCAGCCGCTCGGGAGGAGCGACGTGCGGTTCCACGACATGAGTCATGGCGAGTCGTTCAACGCGGTGCTGGGTTCACGCTTCAATGGGTCCGGGCTGTTCCTCCTTGACGAGCCCGAGTCGGCGCTGTCGTTCACCGGATGCCTGGCACTGCTCGTGACACTGACCGATCTGCTCCGAAGTCCCGCCGCGCAGGTGATCGTCGCAACCCACTCTCCGGTGATCGCTGCTCTTCCGGGCGCACGCATCTACGAACTCGATGAGAACGGCTTCACCGAGCGGCGCTGGGAAGACCTGCAGTTGGTTCACCACCACCGTCGCTTCCTGGCATCACCCGATCAGTACCTCCGACACCTCCGCGAGGGGACCGTCGACTCGGGCGAGGACTGAAGGACGCACAATCCCGCAGTGTCGCGCCGGTGATGGGCGCTGCGTCCCGCACTACCCTGACCGCCAGTGGATCACCCCTTCCTGCTCGCCCTGCGGCCGGTGGCCGACGCGCTCGGCGCGGAGATCGTCGACCCCGCGATGGCCGACGCTGCGGACATCCCACTGAAGTGGGAGGGCACGCTCGTCGGCGCTTTGCGGCTGCCGCAGCTCCAGGGTGCACTGAACCGGCTCATCGACAACGTCGAGCGCGAGTTGGGCGGCCGCCTCCACGAACTGACCCGGGAGGATAAGCAGAGGGCCGTGAAGCTGCTCGACGACCGCGGTGCCTTCGCGTTGCGTCGGTCCGTCGAGGACGTCGCCGACGCCTTTGGTGTCAGCCGGATCACGATCTACAACTACCTCAACGCCATCCGCGACAGGAGTTGACCCTCCCCCAATACGCAGGGTTGTCCGTCGGGCCAATCCGGACGGCGCATGAAGCGCGCTTCGAGGTGCGCGGTGGGTGTCGCCCGGCGCATAGGACTCAGCGCCGCCCACCGCCATTCGACTCAGCGGGTCCCGTCGCCATTCGACTCAGTGGCAGACGTAGATGCAGTTGGTCGGGTCGGCCTCGATGTCGTGCACACCGACGTCGGCGAATCCCGCGTCGTGCAGCATCTGTGTCGCCAGTTGCGTGCCCCACGCCGTGCCGAGGCCTGTCCCGCCACTGGCCAGTGACACCTCCATGCAGTGCATGACGCTGATCCCGTAGATCATCACCCGGTCGGGCTCGGCGATGTTGTCCTCGAGGTTGGACGACGCCTTGATGTCGACCATGAACAATTCGCCGCCCGGTCGCAGCGCAGAACGGATGCGGGCGAGCACCCCCGCCGGATCGGCCTGGTCATGGATCGCGTCGAAGGCGAAGAGGACGTCGAAGGCGGGGTCGACAGGGAGCTTCAGAACATCTGTCACTTCAAATGTCACATTTGTGAGGCCCAACGCGTCGGCTTCGGCGCGACCCAGGGCGATTGCTTCGTCCGATATGTCGAAGCCGACGAACTCGGACGCCGGGAACGCTGCCGCCATCAGGTTGAGGCAGTGGCCGGTGCCGCAGCCGACGTCGCCCGCTCGGCTTCCCGCCGCGAGGCGATCCGTCAGGCCCGTCGCCGTCGGGAGGTAGGCCTTCACGAGTAGCTCATCGAAGCGGGCGCGCCCGATCGCATCCATGGCGTGGGTGAAGTGCGGGCGGTAGTTCGCGTACGCGACACCGCCGCCGGAGCGGAACGCCTCGGTGACATCGTCGAGACGGGGTGCGAGGCCGGTGAGCATTCCGCTCATCGGCGCGAGGTTCGTATACCGCGGGCCGGTCAACCAGAAGGCGTGCTCCGCCGGGAGCGTGAATGTGCCGCTCTGCGCGTCATAGGTGACGACGCCGCCGACGGCGAGGGTCGACAGCCACTCCCGGACATGTCGCTCGCTCACGCCGGCACGCGTGGCCAGCTCGGAGGAGGTGGCCGGGCCGGTGGCCAGTTCGTTCAGTAGACCGGTTCGATGGCCGAGGTCGATCATCATCGTGACCACCGTGCCCTGATAGGCGGCCTTCACGCGTTCGACGAACAAGCCCGCCTTTGCCCGGTCGAATACGGGGTCTGGGATGGTCGGTGCACTTTCCATGCCGGCATCATGGCCGGATGCTGCGCCGGCAACGAACTT
>JAYUDQ010000795.1:0-2995 GCA_043739745.1 Acidimicrobiia bacterium
TCCGAACCGTCCGCCAGGCGATCCGCCTTTGGACACGCGCCAACGGTCGCGGCGTACCGCGATCTACGGTGGCGGACATGACCGCGCGTCGCATCCCGCCGATCGCGTTCGCACACCGCGGCGCACGAGCACATGCTCCCGAGAACACGATGGAGGCCTTCACGCTGGCACTACGCCTCGGTGCGACCGGTCTGGAGAGCGACGTGTGGCGCACCGCGGACGGCGAGGCCGTGCTCGACCACGACGGGATCGTGAAGACCGGCCTACGCCGCCGAAGCATCGGCGAGGTCGCCCGCCGGCAGCTCCCGTCGCACATCCCGACCCTCGCCGAGCTGTACGAGACGTGCGGAACCGGCTTCGAGCTGTCCCTCGACGTGAAGGACCCGAAGGCCTATGACGCCACCGTGGCGGTCGCCCGCTCGTTCGGGCCGGACGCGATTTCGCGGCTGTGGCTGTGCGACCCCGACCGGAACCGGCTGGCCTCGGTGCGCTCGGCCTACCCCGACGTGAAGCTGGTCGACTCGACGCGTCTGAAGCGAATCAGCGAGGGTAGCGAACGCCGGGGCGCAGCGTTGTCCGGGGCCGGCATCGACGCGATCAATATGCACTTCAGCGACTGGAACCTCGGCCTCACCACGCTGTTCCACCGCTTCGGGCTGTACACCTTCGGCTGGGACGCGCAGCACGAGCGGATGCTCCGTGAGCTGCAGGCCATGGAGATCGACGCGGTCTACTGCGACGACACCGAGCGGATGATGAGCGTCATCAACCCGGCCGCACCGTGACCTGCGATCACACGATTCTCACAGCTCGACCCGACGATCCCCGCGTCGGTTTCGCTCCGCCCGGCGAAAAAGCGAATCATCGGTTCGCAAATTCGCCGCCCGGCGCGAAACCGAACGGCGCCGCAGTCCGCTCAGCGCCTCAGATGCGACCGATCCGGGTCGGCGGGAAGATGCGGAACATGGCCCGGCCCACGATCAGCGACCGATCGACGGTTCCCCAGAAGCGGCTGTCGTAGGACTCAGGGCGGTTGTCGCCCATCACGAAGTAGGCATCGACAGGGATGATCACCGCGTCGAACGGGGTCGTTTGCAAACCCTTCGGCAGATACGTTTCGGCGAGCTGCTTCCCGTTCACGAAGACGTGGCCTGCTCGGCCCTCGACGGTGTCTCCCGGCAGGCCGATCACCCGTTTGATCAGATCGTTGATCTCCTTGTCCTTCAGCGCCGGGGGCCGTTTGAAGACCACGATGTCGCCCCGCCGGATGTCACGCACGTGAAATGTGACCTTGTCGACCAGCAGCCGGTCGTGGACCTTGAGCGTCGGCACCATCGACGGGGACGGGATGTAGAACGCCTGCACCACCGTCGCCCGCACCAGCACCGCGACCGAGATCGCTGCGACCAGGATCACCCCCCACTCGAGAAGCCACCGCCGCTTCGACTGCGGTCGGCCGCGACCCTTCGGGCCGGTGGCCGGGGGGACGGATGCGATCGGCGTTGCCGCAGCAGCGGTGAACGGGACCTGGTCCTCGACCTGCGACATTTCGACGACGCTAGCGGGCCGTCAGCGCGATGCGGCGCCGTAGCGCGCCAGTACACGTGCCGCGGCGTCGGCGCGGCCCGGCCAACCCGATGGCGACGCCTCGATACGGGCGCCCGCGCCGAGCCGCAGGACCAGCCGGTCGAGCCAAGGCCACTCGGCCACGACGAGGCGTACACGCACACTTCCATCCGGCTGGACCTCGGTCGCCTCGACCGGATACTGCTCGGCAACCCACTGCATCGAGGGTTCGAGTACGAGGGTGACCGTGCCCCCGGGCGGGCGGCGGGCGAACAGCCCGGGCGTCGGCGGGACATCCGGTCCGGTGCGACCGACCCCGGTCGCGGTCAGTGCGACGACGCGGTCGACCCGGAACAGGCGCTCATCGTGGGCCAGGTGACAGTAGGCCGACACGTACCACTGCCCGCCGGTGGAGAAGACCCCGGCCGGCTCGATGGTGCGCGTCGTGCGCTCATCGCGGCCGAACGCGTAGTAGTCGATGACGACCTGCGTGCCGGCCTGGCTCGCCTCGCGCAGCGCGACAAGCGTCTCGGCCTCGGCCGCACCGAGCTCGATCTCGACCGAGTCGGCGGCGCCACCGATGGCGTTCGCCAGCTTCGCGAGGCCGCGTGCCAGCGGGCCCTGGTCGTCGGTGCCGGGTGCCGCCAGCAGGGTGCTGGCCGCAGCAACCAGCGAAAGCCCCTCAGCCGGGGTGAGGCGCAGCGGGCGGCTGAAGTAGTCGGCGTATTCGATGAAGACACGGCCGTCGACGATGGCCGCTTCGATGAGCAGGTCCGGCGTATACGGATAGAGGCCGCAGAGGTACAGCAGCCCGATGTCCGATGTCAGCTCGGTGGGTGTGCACCCGAAGCGCGAGCACACGTCGACGACGGTGGGCCCATCGTGCGCGACGACCCATGGCACCATGGCCAGGATGCGCTGCAACCGGCCCTCCGCCGTGGTCCGCACCGCCATCAGCCCGCCGCCGCAATGGCCATGAGCCAGTCGACGACGAACATCCGCAGGGGCTCGGGCGACTCCACGACGGCATGATCGAGGAACCCGAGCACAAAGCTGCGGAACGCGTCGGGGCTGCGCACGGTCATGGCCACGGTGACGTCGCCGCCGGTGTGCTCGGCCACCAGCGCGTCGGATCCGAGATGGCTGACGGCCCAGGCCGCCTGTGCCGCGTCGATGCGAACGTGGGCGATCACCGGCACTGCGTCACCCAGTTCCCATGGCCGGCTGAAGGCACCGGATCGGCGCAGCTGGGCCGCGGCCGGATCAGACGAGCCGATGGTCGCCGGCACCACCAGAGCCGGCCGCGACTGCACAACTCCGTCGATGCGGTCGACCCGGAACGAACGCTCGTCGTTGCGGCTCGGGTCGTAGCCCAGGACGTACCAGTGCCCGCTGCGGAAGGCGAGTTGCGCGGGCTGGATCAGGCGAT
>JAYUDQ010000796.1:0-7731 GCA_043739745.1 Acidimicrobiia bacterium
CGAACCGCGGCGACGACCGGTCTGCACGTGACGCGGATCGCGATTGTGGGCCAGTGCGTGGAGGTGCCGACCGCTTCCCTGACCAAGCATGGTGACGAGCGATGCCTCGGACAGCACCGCCACGTCGCCGACCGTGGCAATGCCTCGATCGTGCAGCTTCCGTGCGGTGATCGGCCCGACGCCCCACAATCGCTCGACCGGCAGAGGATGGAGGAACGCAAGCTCGGCACCCAAGGGCACGAGCAGCAGACCGTCGGGCTTGCCGACCGCGCTGGCCACCTTTGCCAGGAACTTCGTGGCCGCGATGCCAACCGTGATCGGGAGCCCGACCTGCTCGCGCACGTCGCGCCGGAGCTTCTCGGCGATAGCCGACGGCGTACCCGAGACCCGGCGCAGGCCGGCGACTTCGAGGAACGCCTCGTCGATCGAGAGCGGTTCGACGAGCGGCGTCGTGCGGTCGAACACCGCGAACACGGCGCGACTGGCCTCGGAATAGGCGCCGATTCGGGGCTCGACCACGATCGCCTGCGGACACAGCCGCCTCGCCTGCTTCCCACCCATGGCGGCCTTGACGCCGAACGCCTTGGCCTCGTAGCTGGCAGCAAGCACCACACCCGAGCCGACGATGACCGGGTGCCCACGCAGCTTCGGATCGTCGCGCTGCTCGACCGACGCATAGAACGAGTCGAGATCGGCGTGGAGGATCGTCGGCTCGGACACGAACACATGTTCGCACGACCGCCGTCTCACGTGCAAGGACGGATTCCGACCCGGAGGTACGGCCGCGCAACAGCGGCCGAAGTATCCGGTCCGCCGTGGCACCATCCCCTGCGTGCCGATCACTGCCGACCCGGCCCCGATCAGACGCCTCGCACTCGGCGGCGTCGTCGGACCTGCCGTCTTCGTCGGCGCGTGGCTGATCGGCTCGCTCTCGACGCCTGGCTACTCGATGGTCGACGATGCAATCAGCCGCCTCGCCGCTTCGGGCGCCGATACGAGACCGCTCATGACGGCCGGATTCGTCGCCTTCGGCCTCGGCGTCCCCGCATTTGCGTTCGCCCTCCGCGATGCCGTCGGCGGACCGGCCTGGATGTCGGCCCTCATCAGCGGCGTAGCCACCCTCGGCGTCGCCGCGCTGCCGCTCGACATCTCCCACGCGATCGACCTTGCACACGGTGCCGCGGCAACGCTCGGCTACGTGTCGATCACGGCCGTGCCACTGCTGGCCGCCGCGCCGCTGTCCCGACACGGCGCGGTAGGCGCGGCGTCGGCCTCTCGCGCCGCCGGAGCCCTCTCGGCCCTGTGCCTGGCAGCAACGCTTGCAGGCCCGTCACACGGGCTGTTCCAGCGGATCGGGTTGACGGTCGGTGACGCGTGGCTCGTGGCTGTCGGTGTGTCGATCGCGACTGGGCGGCTCACGCGCAAGACGTAGTACGTACACATACATACATACATACTCTGGACGTTCCGCCATCGACACGGGTCAGCGCGGAGTTCGACCCGACGATCCCCACCGGGCGCGACGCCACGATTACCCGACGCCCTCAACCCCGAACACGCGCCGAGACGCGTGCGATGCTCGCCCCCATGGACACCGCAACGACGCCGATCGACCACACACCGCTCAACGCAATCGCACTGGGCGACGCGCTCTTCAGCCAGCGTTCGGTCCGCCGGTTGAAGCCCGATCCCGTGCCTATCGAGATGCTGCGACTCGTCCTCGAAGCTGCGGTCAAGGCGCCGAGCGGTGGCAACTTCCAGCCCGCCCGGTTCCTGCTGCTGACCGATCGAGCGGTGATTCAGAACGTCGGCGCCCTGTACCGCGAAGCGTGGTGGGCGAAGCGCCGCGACTCGACCGGTTGGAAGACGATCGACGACATCCCCGCGACCGACAAAGTGGCGCGTGGCGCTGCACGGCTCGCTGACGACATGGCCGGTGTGCCGGCGATCGTCATCGCGTACGGCCACGGTCGGACACCCGGTGAACTTGATGCGCTGTCGGTCATCCCGGCCGTGCAGAACCTCATGCTGGCGGCCCGGGCGCTGGGGATCGGTTCGGTGCCGACCACATTGCATCCCGATGTCATGGAACGGCTGAACGAGCTGCTCGGCGTACCGGACACCGCGCGGATGCATCTCCTCATCCCCCTCGGTTACCCGCAGTCCGCGAACGCCTTCGGCCCGACCACGAGGCGGCCGACCGCACAGACCTGCTACCTCGACCGGTGGGGTGCTCCCGTCCCCTGGCGCTGACCGGCTCGAAGTCTGTTGGTGCTACAACGCCAAGTGGTACCGCAGCGAGCGAATCTGCTCGGCTTGCGCCTTTGACGGAACACGCAGCCCGTTGAGCCTGGTGGGCCGCAAGGCGACATGCATGGCGCCGTGAACGTCCGTGTTCGACGTACAGGGCACAATCGTGATCACGCCGCGTCCAAGCCGTTCCGCGGCAATGAGGGATGCCGCGTTTCCAACCAGGATCACCGGTCGGACAGGTGGTCCCAGTCGCCTTCATTCCAGTTGGAGAAAGCCGTCGAATACGCCTCGACCTCCTGATCGAGAACCTCGTCGCGCAACCGGGTCCGCAGGGCTTCTCGGACCAGCGCAGACACGTTGACGCCGAGCCGTCGCGCGGCAGCCAGGTCCGCGGTCGCCACGGTCACGCTTGTTTTGACCATTGGGGAAGCCATACCGCCGATGGTACCGCCGCTGATACCGCCAGTTCCCAGCCCGAATCAGGGCCGGTGGACCGGACCGAACGGATTGAGGTTGTGGGGCTCGTCGACGACGATCGTGGTGAGGATCCTCAACAGCGCCGACCGGTCGGACCGGGAGAGGCGTTTGAGGATCGCAGGCGGCGCGGTCATCGCCTTGGTCAGGCTTGCGGCTGCCTTCCTCCCGGTGTCGGTGAGAGCGACGTCCTTCACCCGCCGGTCGGTCGAGCTCGGCCGGCGCTCCACCAGGTCGGCCTCCTCGAGCCGGTCGACGATGGCCGTGATGTAGGACGCGTCGCAGTTCATCTGGTCGGCCAACTCCCGCATACGGATCGGTCCCTCGGCGAGCATCGTGAGCGCGAACCCGTGCGGCGGCGTCAGCTGATGCTCGCGCAGCAGCGTGAAGAACGCGTCGCGCTTCTCGACGAAAAGCCCCGACATCCGAGTCCAGATCTGGTCAAGCAGCTCGTCGTTGCTCTTCTTCGGCGTTTGCCCGGACACGCTTCGACTCTATCGACAGTTGAGCAAGTTGAACAGTTGACACATACCAATGATCGAGTAAGGTGAACCACATGTCCGCCGCCACCAGCAACACGAGTGCAATCGTCGCGAACGGACTGGTGAAGCACTTCGGCGACGTGCATGCGCTCGACGGCGTGTCCTTCGAGGTCCCCGGTGGAACGGTCCTTGGCCTCCTCGGCCCGAACGGTGCCGGCAAGACGACCGCGGTTCGCATCCTCACCACGATCCTCCAGCCGGATGCCGGATTCGCCACGGTCGCCGGTCATGACGTGGTGAAGTCGCCACAGCTCGTACGCCGCAGCATCGGACTCGCCGGCCAGTACGCGGCCATCGACGAGAACCTCACCGGTCGCGAGAACCTCATGCTCGTCGGCCGCCTGAACCACATCGGCAAGTCGAACGCCGGTATACGCGCCGGGGAACTGCTCGACCAGTTCCACCTGAGCGACGCCGCGAACCGGCCCGCCCGCACCTACTCGGGGGGCATGCGCCGTCGCCTCGACCTGGCCGCTGCGCTCATCACCCACCCGCCGGTGCTCCTGCTCGACGAGCCGACCACGGGCCTCGACCCCGCCAGTCGACAGGAGCTCTGGGAAGTCATCGCCGGGCTCGTCTCGGACGGCACCACGGTCCTGCTCACCACCCAGTACCTCGAAGAAGCCGACCGCCTCGCCGATCGAATCGTCGTCGTCGACAAGGGCCGCATCGCCGCCGAAGGCACCGCGGCCGAGCTCAAATCCCGTCTGGGGTCGACGACGGTCGCACTCGGATTCCGCGACGCTGCACTGGCCGAGGCCGCCGTTGCTCTGCTCGCCGATCTCCATGCCGTCCGACCGGTCGACGACCCGACGACGGTCACCCTTCCGCTCTTCGGCGGGGCCCGCACCGTGCGTGAGGTCCTCAACCGCCTCGCCGACGGCGGCCTCGAAGTCGGACGCCTTGACCTCCACGAACCGTCCCTTGACGACGTCTTCCTCAGCCTCACCGGAGTGAACGCATGAGTACAGCTTCCGTTCCGGCACAGACCACCTCATCGCCTTCCCGGAGAGCACCGCTCTCACCCGATGGCGGCCCGATGTGGGCCATTCGCGACACGGCGGCCATGGTCTGGCGGAACCTCACCGTCATACGGCGTGTGCCGCAGTTGCTCGTGTTCGCGCTCGTGCAGCCCATGATCTTCGTACTGATGTTCCGCTACGTGTTCGGCGGGTCGATCACCATCCCTGGCCGGAACTACGTCGACTACCTGATGCCCGGCATCTTCGTCCAGACGGTCGCGTTCGGGGCCATCAACACGGCCGTCGGTCTCGCCGAGGACAAGAACAAAGGGCTCCTCGAGCGGCTGCGAACCCTACCGATGGCACGCTCGGCCGTCCTTGCGGGACGTGTCCTCGCCGATACGACCCGCAACGCGTTCGTGATCACGCTGATGCTGCTCGTGGGGTTCCTGGTCGGGTTCAACACGCACACCAACGTGCTCATGGTGATCGCCGGAGTGGGCGTGCTGGTGCTCTTCGGGCTCTCGCTGGCATGGCTCTTCGCGCTCATCGGGCTGTCCGTGACGAACGGCGAGGCAGCGCAAGCCGCGGCGTTCCCGCTCCTCGCCCCACTGGTGTTCGCCTCGAACGCCTTCGTCGACCCGGCGAAGATGCCGGGTTGGCTGCAGGGCTGGGCGAAGCACCAGCCGGTGAGTGCAACCGCCGACGCCGTCCGCGCCTGCATGCTCGGAGGGCCTACGGCCGGCAAGGTGCTGATCGCCATCGCCTGGGCGCTCGGCATCTCTGCCGTACTCGCACCGGTCGCGGTACGTCGCTACCGCAACAGCTGACCGGCGAGGCGCGGACTTGCGGATCGGCTCCGCCGCCGAACCCAGGGTCGCACGAAACCTTGCGAGCCCACGTCGTGATCGGCGCGCTCAGGCCGGCACCGCGCGATCTGCCTGCGAGGCTCTTGTTGCCGCCACCGGTCTGATCATCCCGGTGAACAGCGGTTCCGCGGGCCGCTCATGGCCCCAGATGCTGATGGCGTCGTACGACCCGATCGTCCATCCGGCGTCGCCGACGAGGGCACCGCCCCAGCCGTACTCGACTTCGAAGCCCGACGGGCTGCGCACGGAGAACGACGCCATGTGGTCGTTGGTGTGGCGGCCGAAGCCCATGGCCAGCACGAGGCCGCGGGCGCGGCACACGTCGAGCGCGATGCCCACGTCGTCGAGCTCGTTCACCTCCAGCATGATGTGGTGCACGCCGACGATGCCGGGCGCGGCGCCGAGCGCCATGGTGTGGTGGCGCGGGTTGCACTGCAGGAAGCGGAGGAAGAGCGGGCCCTCACGATGCGATCTGTTCGGCAAGCGCGTCGGCTCCGGACACGGCCCACCCGAGGTAGGCGAGCTCGTTCACCGCGCCGGGATGGATGATGATGCGGTGCGCGGCACCGTCCATGCGCAGGCGTACGGCACCGTCAGCACCGTCAGCGCCGTCAGCACCGTCAGGTGCCAGTTCGAGGCCGAGCACCTCCGGCCCGAAGGTGCGCCACTCGTCTGCCGCGGGCGACGTGAAGCCGATGTAGGCGAGGTTGTCGACGCACTGTGCCCCGCTCATAGCGCCATCTCCACCGGGCTGCCGCCCATGCGCATGGCCCCGACGGTACGGGCGAAGCTGTCGGTGGCGAGGAACGCGTGACCGAGGCCGCCCTGCACGTCTTGGTAGAAGCGGTTCAGCGGATGGTCGGTGAAGATCGAGCGACCCCAACGCGGCGTGCATCAGTTCGTTCACCGCCTGGCCCGCGATCTCGCTGCCGCGGTTCACGTTCCACCGCATCGATGCCCGCTCCTCCTTGGGGAGGAACTCGCCGGCGACGGCCGCCTCCCACATCGCGTCGCAGTCGCGGTGCAGCTTCAGCACGACCGCATCCATGTCCCACATGGCCTTCGACAGGCGTTCCTGCATGAGCGGGTCCTCCTTCATCGCACCCCAGCGCGTCGTACGGTCTTCGCCTCCTCGACCCAGCGGTCGATGAAGCCCAGTGCAGTTCCGTAGATGGATGCCGCTAGCGCGAAGTTGAAGACGACCGACCACGGCAGTCGGTAGAGCGGCCCGGGGTTCAGCTCCCAGCCCGGCAGCGGCTGTTCCATGAAGTAGTCGAGGTGCGACTGCGAGCGGTGCTCGGGGACGAAGGCATTGTCGACGATGATGTCCTTGCTGCCGGTGCCCTTCATGCCCGCCACATGCCAGTTGTCGTCGATCGTGTAGTCGCCGGCGAGCAGCAGCATGGATCGGAGGTCCGGCACTTCGAAGCCGCCGCCGAGATCGCCTAGGACGGCGATCACACCGAGGTTCACTGCGCTGCAGTGAACGGAGCCGGACGAGAACGACCAGCGACCGGAGGCGCGCCCGACCTGCATCACGGCGTCGACGAACTCCCGCAGTTTCACTTCGCCCCCGCCCCAGCGGGCCGGCTGCAGCGCCCGGAACAGGCCCGCTTCATGCATGCCCGTCCACGACGTGTCGGGAAGGCGACGGAGCCGCTCGACCTCCTCCGCGGCCGCTTCGATCTCCGGCGTAAGACGTTGCGCTTCAGCTACGAGTCCCATGGCTTCCCCTCTTTGCGTTCGTGCGTTCCCTGGTATGATCGCTACAGCGACTGAACTGTACGCAGAACATCGAGTCAACGCGAACGATCCGGCTTCGGTGCAACGGCCCTGCTCGGCCCCGCCGGTACAGTCCTTCTGCGCTGGCCGACCGAACAACCGCTGAGGGATGCATGGCTGCCAAGACCGATCGCCGACACGCACAGGGTGACGAGTCACGCGGACGCATCCTCGACGCGACGATCGAGATCGCCGCGCTGCGGGGCTATCACGGCACGTCGATCGCGCTCGTCAGCAAGCATTCCGGGCTTCCGGCGAGCTCGATCTACTGGCACTTCAAGAGCAAGGACGACCTCTTTGCGGCCGTGATCGAACGGAGTTTCGACGCATGGCTGCAGAGCACGACGCTCGCATCGGCGCGCGCTGATCAGGACGGTGACCGCCTCCGCACGAACATGCGCGAGCAAGCAAGGGCACTTCTCGTCAACCCCGAGTTCTTGCGGCTCGGTCTGCTGCTCTCGCTCGAGCAGCACCCCGACGAACCAACCGCACGGTCGATGTTCCTCGAGGTCCGCAAGCGTTCGCTGAAAGCCATCGTCGCGGCGTTCGGGAAGACCTTGGCCGAGGCCGGGGTCTCGGATGTCGTGCTGGCCCGGCGACTGGCCACCCTCACCATGGCCGCCGCGGACGGGCTGTTCATCGCCCATCAGATCGACCCGAAGTCGACCGACCTCCATGCCGAGTTCGATCTGCTGGCCTCGATGGTCGAGTTGCTCGTCGCCTCGACGCCGAAGCCGCCTGCGCGCCCGCGCCGGTCGTGACGGTCGTGACGGTTCGCTATCAGATGCCCAGACGGGTGAGCTGTTCGTCGGGCGCCTCCAGGCTGCGAAGCGCCTCACGGAGGAGCTC
>JAYUDQ010000797.1:0-7729 GCA_043739745.1 Acidimicrobiia bacterium
CGGGCCGCAGGGTGGACCGCTGCATACGTGCCCACAGGACGGAGCGGAACCGATCCCTCGCCGTGGCGAGCGTGCATGAGCGCCAGCCGTTCACGGAAATCACCGATCGAATTGGACGAGCCACGCTCGGCTCGACGGCGCATGACCGCCGGCACCAGGACGACTGCCCAAGCCAGCACCAGACCTACAAGAACAACACTACCCATACTGCTTCTCGACCTACCTTTGCCTCAGGACCTGTGCGCCAGATGGAGCGCGAGCGGTACGCGGGATGCGGAAGCGGGGGACATTGTTGCAGAAACCGCAATCATTGGCAAACAAGCCGCTAACAATTGCTAACTTCAGTTAGCGATTTGGGTACTCCGCCTCAGGGAATCGGACCCCGGGTAGGCAATCAGGCCACCGGATCAGGCCACCGGATCAGGCCTCCGATCACGCCACCGGATCAGGCAGGTGGCACGGCGCGCCGGTAGGTGCCTGATCGGCCGCCGGTCTTCTCCCACAGTGTGAGATCGGCGATCACCATGCTGCGATCGACCGACTTGCCCATGTCGTAGATCGTCAGGGCAGCGACCGCGCAGGCGGTCATCGCCTCCATCTCGACGCCGGTCCGATCGATCGTGTCGACGTGGGCCTCGACCTCGATGAAATCGTCGTCGAGGGTGAAGTTGACGAGCACCGCGCCGACCAGGAGCGGATGACACAGCGGGATCAGGTGCGCCGTCTGCTTGGCCGCCTGGATCCCGGCAACTCGGGCCACGGCCAGTACGTCGCCCTTGGACATCGCATTGGCCGCGATCATGTTGACGGTCTCCGGCTGCATGCGCACGACGCACTTGGCGGTGGCGCGTCGATGCGTCGGTTCCTTCGGCGTGACGTCGACCATCCGGGCACGGCCAAGGGGATCGAGGTGCGTCAGCGAGAGGTCGGACATGACCGGTCAGCGTAGGCGTGCCATCGGGCCGAACCGGTCCAATGCGAAGGCCCCCGTCGAGCCATTGACTCAGCCGCCGATTTGGCTCATCGACCGCTTCGGCCGGAGGAAGTTGACATTCCCGATGCGATGCCCCGCCCATTTCAGCCCGACGGCGCGCTGGACCTCGGCCGCAAGTTCCTCGTCGGAACCCCCGTTGCGCATGATTGCCCTCAGGTCGAACTCGTCGGTTGAGAACAGGCATGTCCGGAACTGGCCCTCGGCCGTGATGCGGACCCGGTCGCAGTCGCCGCAGAACGGCTCGGTGACGCTGGCGATCACGCCGACATCGCCGACGCCATCGGCATAGCCCCAGCGGGCCGCCGGTTCGGCCCCGTGGCTGAGCCGCACGAGCGGGTAGACGGCGTTGATCCGCTCGATGACTTCGCTGCTCGGCACCACGGTGTCGGGCGACCAAGCGTCATCCGCGTCGAGGGGCATGAACTCGATGAACCGCACGCCGACGCCCTGCTCGCGGCCGAAGCGGGCGAAGTCGACGATCTCGTCCTCGTTCTGGCCTCGCATCAGCACGACGTTGATCTTGATCGGCGAGAACCCGGCCTCCTTGGCTGCAGCGATGCCGTCGAGCACCTTTGGGAGGTCGTCGCGACGAGTCATCTGATAGAAGCGGTCGCGTTCGAGCGAGTCGCAGCTGATGTTGAGCCGATGAAGGCCGGCTGCCTTCAGGTCTTCGGCGATGAGGCGCATGGTCGAGCCGTTGGTAGTCATTGCGAGGTCGACGCCGAGCGTCGCCAAACGCTCCACGAGCACCGGCAGGTGGGCACGTACCGTGGGTTCACCTCCGGTGAGGCGGATGCCATCGAAGCCGAATCGGCTCACGCAGACTCGGGCGATGCGCTCGATCTCCTCGAAGGTGAGCAGGTCCTCACGGGGCAGCCAGGTCATGCCCTCGGCCGGCATGCAGTACGTACAGCGGAAGTTGCAGCGGTCCGTGATCGAGATGCGCAGATCCCGCACGGTGCGCCCGAAGCCATCGACGAGGGGTGCAGCAGTCATGGCGCCACGCTACTGCGCAATGAGCGGATTGGGGCAAGTTCGTTCAGCAAGCGAACTGACTGCGCCCTATTCTGCCCACCGTGCGACCTATCCACGCCGACCCTGACCCCATGCTGCGCCCGGTCAGGGTTGCGCAAGGAGCAGCACGTCGACCTCGTCGCCGGTCGTACATCCCGTGCCGTCGGGGAGGACGACGAGCGCGTTCGCAAGCGCGAGCGTCCGCAACAGGTTGCTGCTCTGCCCGCCGGCCGAGCGCACGTGGAGGCGGCCGTCGGCCTCGAACGTGGCCCGAACCCGATCGAAGTAGGTCTTGCCGTCCGCGCGTCGGCGGAAGTCCTGATCCGCGATTCCCCGGATCGGCGCTCGCTTCTGCGCGTCATCGCCACGGCCGAGCATGCGCCGTAGTGATGGGCGGGCGAACAGCTCGAAGCTCACCATCGAGGAGACCGGGTTGCCGGGAAGGCCGAACACCGGCACGTCGCCGATCACCCCGAACGCGAGCGGCTTGGCCGGGCGGATGGCGATCTGCATCCAGCGCATTGGGCTGGCCGACTCGGCCGAGAGGCGGTCGAGGACGACTTTCACGAAATCGAAATCGCCGACGCTCACGCCCCCGCTCGTGACGATGGCGTCGCACGACTCGAGGCCGGTGCGGAGGTGGGCCTCGATGTCGGCCTCGGTGTCACGGGCGAGGCCGAGGTCGAACGGCTCGCAGCCGGCCTGGCGCACGAGGGCGGCCAGGCTGTAGCGATTCGAGTCGCGAATCTGGCCCACCATCAGCGGAGTGGGTGCCTCGATCAGCTCGTCGCCGGTGGAAAGGATTCCGACGCGTGGGCGGCCGTAGGCACGGACCGTCTGACGACCGATGCTGGCCAGCACGCCGACGTGGCCCGCATCGAGAAGCGTGCCCTCGGCAAAGACGAGTTGGCCGACCTGCACATCCTCGCCGGCCGGGCGCACGGCATCACCGAACGCGGCAGTGTGGAGCACGCGGACCTGCGTGGCGGTGGTGCCGGACGGGTCCGTGTTCTCGATCGGCACGATGCTGTCGGCACCGTCGGGCATGGCCGCACCGGTCATGATCCGGATTGCCTGCCCCGGACCGACCCTCGTCGACGGCGCGGCACCCGCGGCCAGCGTGGCCACGACTGCGAGATCACACGGCACGCCCACGACGTCGGCGGACCGCACGGCGAAGCCGTCCATCGCCGTATTGGCGAACGGTGGGACCTGCTCGGTCGAGATCACGTCCTCGGCCAACACCCGGCCGAGCGCGTCGTGCAGCGCAACATCGGTGGCCGCGAGACGCGTGCACCGTGTGATCACCCAGGTTTGCGCCTCATCAAGGCTCAGTAGTGCCATGCGGCCGAGGGTAGCGGCCGCAGCGTTCGGGACCTTCCGGGTCGTTACCAGTCGTTGACGAGTGCCTTGAGGTAGGCCCGGAACTCGGCGCCGATGTCCGGTCGGTCGACGGCGAGCTCCACCGTCGCCCGCAGGAAGTCGAGCTTGTTGCCGATGTCGTAGCGGCCGTCCTCGAACACCACACCGAGGATCGGTTCCTCCTCGAGCAGCAGCGACATCGCGTCGGTGATCTGGATCTCCCCGCCGCGACCGGGCGCAGTCTTGGCGATCATCTCGAAGATCCTGGGGGTGAAGAGGTACCGGCCCATGATCGCAAGGTCGGACGGCGCCTCGTCGGCCGGCGGCTTCTCGACAAGCCCCGTGATCGTGGCCAACCCGTCGTCGCTCATGCCGCTGATCGACACGCACCCGTACGACGATATCTGCGACTTCGGGAAGCGTTTGAGAGCCACAACCGAGCACCCGTGCTGCTCATACGTCGCCAGCATGCGCTTCAGCACACCGGAGTCATCGACCATGATGTCGTCGCCCAGCATGACCACGAACGGTTCGTCGCCGACGTGAAGTGCAGCGAAGGAGATGGCGTGGCCGAGACCCTTCGCCTCCGGCTGACGCACGTAGTGCAGGTTGGCCAGCTGCGCGATCGAGATGACCCGCTCCAGCTCCGCCGTCTTCCCCCCTCGTTCGAGCGCGAGCTCGAGCTCGAAGGAGCGGTCGAAATGGTCTTCGATGGACCGCTTCGACCGGCCCGTGACGATCAGGATGTCGTCGAGGCCGGCATTGACCGCTTCCTGCACGACGTACTGGATCGCGGGAGTATCGATCAGCGGCAGCATCTCCTTCGGCTGCGCCTTGGTCGCGGGAAGAAATCGCGTGCCCAGGCCAGCGGCTGGGATCACGACCTTGCGTACGGGAACCATCACGACAGTGTGATCGGCGCGAGGCCCTATCAGGTGAAGTCTTCTTCGAGCCCGCCCTGTCGGCCGTTGTAGACAACCGCGTCGCTCTGGCCGAAGTCCCGGAACAGGGCCACAGCTTCTTCACGGCGGACGCCCTTCGTGACGCGGATGCCCCGCCGCTCCAGCTCGGCCTCCCAGTCAGGCGTGACGGGTCCTTCGTCGAAACCGGTCAACTCCTCGAGCTCGGGCCCTTCACCGGCCACCACCAGCTCGCGCACCCCCGACCAGATGGTCGCTCCCATGCACATGATGCACGGACGCCAGTTGACGACCAGTTGGCGAACAGGGGCGCCTTCCGCGCCCAGGTCCCAGTGGCCGACGGCGATCTGCGCCAGCGACACGGTCGTGACCTCGGCGTGGGCCGACGTCAGGCCCGAGGGCATCACCCGGTTCACCCCGAGCGCGATCACCTTGCCCGAATCGGCGTCGAAGACCCCCGCCGCGAACGGGCCGCCGGTCCCCTCCTCGAAGTTCTTCCGGGCAATGGCGTTGACGATGGCCATGCGGCCGTCGAGACCCGGGACCTCGAAGGGAACCGTCGCCGACCAGTCGCCGAACCAATCGGGCATGGTCACCGAGAAGGCGACGGGGAGCGGTGCAGTTGCGTTCATTCGGTTCCTTCGCACGGTTCGAGGATCGACACTGTTTACACATGCCGATTGCACAGACCGAGCGTGAGGCGAGGTTGGGGCGCCCGGGTCCGCGTTCCCTAGGGTGCGGGCATGGCCGAAATGAACGATCTCCACCTCCACATCCACGTCACCGGTGACGGTCAGCCGATCGTGCTCTCCCACGGTGTCGGGAGCGATACGACCGTGTGGGACGCGCTGGCCGCCGACCTCTCGACGGACCACCGCGTGGCGGCGTGGGATCAGCCCGGGCATGGCGGGTCCGCCCCGAGAGAAGACCCGACCGCATACGGCCCGGCGCTGGCATACGAGTCACTCGTCCGTGTTGCGCAGCCGTACGGGAGGGTCGTGCTGGTCGGCCACTCGCTCGGCGGCTACCTGTCGGCCCGCTATGCGATCGACCATCCGGAGCGCGTTGCGGCGCTGATCCTCATTGCCACGGGGCCGGGCTTCCGTTCGCCCGATGCCCGAGAGAAGTGGAACCAGGGCGTGCGGCGGATGGCGGAGAAGCAGGGTCGCCCGGAATCGCTGGTCGGGCTCCATGAGGACGCCCACGTGATGGACCACCTCGGCGAAATCACCTGCCCGACGCTCGTGATCGTCGGCTCCGAGGATGCGGCGTTCCTCGGCGCGACCGACTACATCGAGCGCAAGATCGCAGGCTCGGAACGCGTCACCATCGACGACGCCGGGCACATGGTCCCGTCGACGCACGGTACAGAGATCGCCACGATGGTGCGCGAGTTCCTCGGGCGTCGGGTCACGTACTGACGCGACCTGCGCAGACAGGGGGACGTCGGTGCGTTCGTGCTGCGTTAGTGCGTGTGCGTGCCCGGCCCATGCGAGTGGCTGTGGGACTTTCCCGCACCGCTGTCGCTGCTGCTCGAACCAGACGACGCGTCGCTCGATCCCGATGAGCTCGATGCAGCCGAGCTCGATCCCTCGGAACCCGAGCCGGATGATGAACCCGCACCCTCCGACGACGAGCCCGAGCCCTCCGAGGAACTACCCGAGCCGGACGAGCCGTTCGATGACGAGGACTTCGTCCCCTTGGCTCCCTTGCTGTCGTTCTTGTAGAAGCCGCTGCCCTTGAACGTGATGCCGACGTTGCCGAACACTTTGCGCAGGCTCCCTCCGCACTTGTGGCAGGCCGTCAGGGCATCGTCGCTGAACGGCTGGAAGATCTCGAAGTCGTTGTCGCAGTCCTTGCAACGGTACTGATAGGTAGGCATGGCGAACTCTCCAAAAGGACGCTTACGGGTCCTTAGCACTCGGGGGGCGAGAGTGCCAGTGTAGGTGAGGAGCATTGCACCGAAGCAACGCAACGCTTTTCCTCTTCCACGCGGTGGGTGGGAGGGTCATCGTAGAGGTCGCTGCTTCCCCCGCTCCGGTGCTCAGGGCACACAATTCACATCCATACGGAGGTCACGCGATGGGACTTCGTCTGCGTCGCATCGCCCGCTCCAGGATCGTCGTCTGGACGCTCGCGCTCGTCGTCGGCTGGTCGACCGCAGCGGTCGTGGCCAGGGCCCGCGAGGAGGGTCGTTCGTGGGGACGTCGACGCGAGGTGGTGGTGGCGAAGCGATCGGTTCCCGCTGGTGCTGCCGTGCGGCGAGCGGATCTCACCTCGAGGTCGGTGCCGATCGCCGTGGTGCCGGTGGGAGCCGTCCAGTCGATGGGCGCAGTCTCCGGACGCGTCCTACGGGTGCCGTTGTACGCCGGTCAGATCATCGTGATGGAGCAGATCGCCGGACCGCGGCTGTCGCCGGCACGAGCCCTCGTCGGGGCAGGCCGCCGGGGAATGGCGATCGCGACCGGTGAAGCGCGTCCGCCGCTGCGGGTCGGCGATCGTGTCGATGTGATCGCCGGCCGAGGTCCGGCCGATGGACCGGGGCCAGACGGTGTCGTGGCCAGCGACGCCGAGGTGATCGCTGTCGCCGAGCGGAGCATCACCGTCGCGGTTGACGAGTCCGTCGCAGCGGAATTGGCCCGGGCCATGGCGTCAGGTCCGCTGCTACTCGCCCTGCGAGGTGGGTGAGGTCAGGGCCTACAGCAGCGTCGTGGCCATCAACCCCAGAGCCGCAACACCGATGATGATCCGGTAGCCGGCGAACACCGTCAGGTCGTGGCGGTGCAGGTAGGCGATCATCCACTTCACCGCGATGGCCGCCGAGACGAACGCCACCGCGATACCGATCAGCGGGCTCGTCTTGCCGTAGGTGTCGAACACGAGCGAACCGTCCTTGCCGAGCTTGTAGACGGTCGCAGCTCCGAGCGTCAGCAGGCCGAGCAGGAAGCTGAACTCGACCGCGGCCTCGAGGCTCAGCCCGATGACGATCGCAGCGAGGATCGTCACCAGGCTCCGGCTCACACCAGGCCACAGCGCGAGCGCCTGGGCGACACCGATGATGGCGCCTTCGCGAACAGTGAGCGACTCCAACGCCCGACCGCTGCGCTGCGCCGTGCGGTACTTCGGGCCGAACAAGAGGATGGCGACACCACCGACGATCCACGCGGCCGCGATGGGCGCAGTCTTCAGGAGGTGGTCGCCGATGGCCTTGTCCAGCACCACGCCGATCGCTGCGGCGGGGACGAACGCCGCAGCAAGAGCGAAGAGGAGCTTGCGACCCTGCACGCTGCGACCGATCAGCCCTTGGAACACTTCGATGATCCGCCGCCAGGATATGAGCAGAACAGCGGCGATCGCACCCACCTGGATGATGACCGTGTACGAGTCCATTGCATCCTTGGTGGCCGGCGACTTGCCGACGTTCATCAGTTGCTCTGCG
>JAYUDQ010000798.1:0-2991 GCA_043739745.1 Acidimicrobiia bacterium
GCAATCATGTCGACACCCTGACGAGAGAGGCTGTCGAGCTGCGTAGCAGCTTCTTCGGGCTTGATGTTGTCGACGATGATCGGCTCGGCAAAGCCATGCGACTTGGAGAACCCGGTCACACCGGTAACAAGCGCCTGGTAGTAACCACCGTCGTTTCGTGGTCCTGGCGTCGCCACGCCGATGACAACCTTGCCGTCACCGTTGGTGTCGAAGTTGAAGCCCGATGTTCCGCCAGTGCCAGCCGCGGTGCTGGCCGTCGTGGTGTCACTTCCCGCTGACGCGGTGGTTTCCGAGGCACCGGTGGTAGCAGGGACCGTCGTGGCCGCGCCGGTCGCCGCGGCTGTCGTCGCTGTGGTCGTCGCTGTGGTGACAGCGGGGGTTGTTACCGCGGACTTCGACTTGTCGGAACCGCAGGCGGCTACGACAAGGCTGATCGCGGCGAATGCCGCGAGGGTTGATTTGGTACGTCTGTTCATTGGTCTCCCCCAGGAGGTCATGGTGATGATGTGGCTCATTCAGTTGGTGGATTGGTGTTGTCTTCAACGGGACTGCGTCGGAATTTCGGTGTTCACCTCCTCCGCTCCTGGTAGACGGCCGACGTTGGCCAGTGCTCGCGGTGCCGCTGCACGAGCCATCTGTCGTAGCACACTTGGCGTCGTCGACGCGTCGAAGAAGTCGAGCAAGTCGGCGTGAGGATGCTCATACCGCGACGTGGCTCTCTGTCGCGAATGGCTGGCCCTCGAACGATGGTGCCCCGTAGGGAATTCGTTCCTGGTGGTAGATCGCATCGGGGATCGCGCGGATGAACGAACGAGCACCCGAGCGCCCGATCGGGGCGAGGGCGTGCAGGTCGATGAGCGGGTGATCGAGGTCAGGTGACTCCAGGACCGAATCGTCGATGACAGCGCAGAGAACCTCGCCGACCACGAACACCACTGGCGCCCGTGCGGTTCCCAGCGACAGGGTCTTATGCACGATGCATTCGAGTTGCGCGGGGGCTTCGGCGACTGATGGAGACGAAACACGATGCGAGTCAACGAGCGTGAAGCCGTGCAACGATGCCTCATCGATGTCTGCTGGGTATTCCTTGGCGAGATCCTCGATGTGCGCGGCGAAGATCTCCGAGCAGACGTTGATGACGAAATCTCCTGCGGCCATCAGGTTGTCGTAGGAACCCTTCGTGCCACGGTCCGATTCGCGCAATCCGAAACAGATCCCGACGAGCGGTGGATCGCCGGTAATCGGGAGGTAGTAGCTGAACGGCGCCAGGTTGCCGACACCCGTAGCATCGCGAGTGGACACCATCGCCACAGGGCGGGGAACCACGAGCTGGGACAGCAGACCCTGGTTCGTGCCCGCGCTGTGCGAGGCGAACTCATAGACCTGCTTCATCCGATGCCCTCCAGTTCGAGATCGCAATCCACGATCACCCCGGTCTCAGCCCGGCGTCGCTTACGTTACCTCATTTGGACTGATGGTCTGACCACGCGCCGTTCATGTCGCGTTCACAGCCGGTGATCCAGGTGCCCGGGGCGAGCGCGCCCGACCTGATCTGCGAAGCCAGTTGCGTCAGCAGGCGCGTTGGTGGTCTCACGGGTTCAGGTTGCGGCGTGGGGGGCGGGAGAAAACCTGGCGGACCATCGGCTCGAAGCGCTCCAGCGGCAGCGTCGGGTAATCGGGGTCGAAGGCATTCTGGTCCCAGTCGTCGGCGAATTGCTCGGCGAGGGCATAGTGCGGATGATCGGCGTGCTTCAGCCTGGCCATCGGGTCCATGCCCATTCGTGCGTAGTAGTGCATGCCTTCGAAGTCCTGATGCACTTTGACCACCCAATAGACCTCGTCGGAGACCCATGGGCGGATCATCTCGGCAGCGATCGCCGGATGGTTGGCGTTGGAGATGATCTTGCCCATGTCGTGGCACAACGCCCCGACGATCATGTCGATGTCTGCTCCCGCTCGTTCGGCCATCGTCGCCGTCTGCAGACCGTGCACCAACTGGGAAACTTGAAAGCCCTGGATCAGCTCGTCGGTGGAGCGCAGCAGCGCCATGATCCGATCAGGAACGTGGGTGAAATCTTCGTCGAGGTGGGCCTCGATGTGCGTCATGTAGTCGGAACTGAACTCCGACATACGGACCCCGATGGGTCCGTCGAATGACGCTGGTGCGTTCGTGCTGGCGGATGCGGTCGTGCTCATGGTTGCTCCAACTTTTTCTGTCTCGGCAGCGGGTTGGATGGTGACGGCAGGATGTGCCGTAGTTGAGGTGGCTGTTCAGAATTAGGAATCATCGGTCACCGACGAAGCGGTCGGGGAGGCCGCCACGCGAACCGGCGACGCGGGTGCCGGGCGTACGGTACGGATGCGCGGCAACGGCGGTCTCGTCGAGCAGGATGCCGAGCCCTGGTGAATCCGGCACCGCCAGCTGCCCGTCGACGATCGCCTCGGGCCCGAGGTCGAGTCCCGGACCGAAGGCCTCCCAGGAGGCGGCGAACGTGTACGGGTACTCGATCGCGCGGATGATCGGCGTGGACGCGGCGACGTGCAGGTTGGCGAGCAACGACACCGGGCCGGCGCAGACGTGCGGCACGACTCGGGCGCCGAAGTATGCGGCCGAAGCTGCCATGCGCCGCGCCTCGGCAATGCCGCCGCAGGTGGACGCGTCAGGCTGCAGCACGGTGGCCTGCCTGCGGGTGAGTACCTCGAGCGCATCGAGGCCACCGTACAGATGCTCGCCGTAGGCGATGGCGACCGGTGACTGCTGAACGAGTTGCTCGATGCCGGCGCGCTCGTTCTGCGGCAGCGGTTCCTCGAACCACATGATCCCGAGATCGGCGAGTCGCCTGGCGACCTCGAGCGCCGTCGGCAGCGTGAAGATCTCGCTACCGTCGACCATCAACTGGACGGCCGGATCGAGCAGGGCGCGAAGTTCGCCCAACGTCGCCAGATCGATTCTCCACTCCGGCCCGATGCGAACTTTCACCATACCGACGC
>JAYUDQ010000799.1:0-7692 GCA_043739745.1 Acidimicrobiia bacterium
GTTGAAGCGCACGTATGAGCTCTTCACATCGTCTAGGTACAAGCAGCGGCTCACCACCAAACAGAAGCAACTCCACACCTTCGAGTGAGTTGCAAGCGATCGCCTCTTTCACGAATTGCACGACGCTGGCGACCGTCGCCGGATCCCAGGTCGCCGCAGAGACGCGCTCCGGAAGCCCGCTGGTGCGGTTGATGGAGACGTTCTGAAAGCAGTACTCGCAGGCCAAGTTGCAGCAACTGGGTCATGACGGCAGTGAGGCCAAATACCTTCGGTACCTCAACATTGACGCCGCCCATGCTCGATCAATGACTGCTGAACGGTTGGGTGCACGACGCCATCGGAGATCGCTTCGCGTGGCAGGCGTGCCAGCTTGTTGTTGCCGAGAACCCAATGGTGGGTGCTGGTAGAAAGTGTTCGCATATTGTCTCCGACTTCTGGACGTGATGAGGGTCTGAGAACGCCGAGGCGGAGAGCATGAACTCCCCGCCACGGTGTCATGTCTGGTCGATGTTCAGAAGTTGACGATGCAGGTAAGGCGCGTCGCGCTGCGGTCGAATATCTCGATACTCATCGGGTTCACCCCCTTTCGGGTCCTACGAATGCCAGCGTGGCATCTGGGGACGAGGTTGTAATTCCGATCGCGGCGATCATGAGACCGAGAAGAACAGAGAGACCGAAAAGATCACGAGTGTTCGGGTAAAGGCCGATTCCGGCACTGGTCGCCGCTCCGACGAGCATCGTGACGACGTAGCTCGCTGCATACGCCGCGCCGAGGTCGTCAGGATTCAACTCCCTGGATACGCAAGCGAAGGTGATAGCTGCGTACACAGCGGATGCAACGCCGATGATCGTCAACGCGACGAACTGCAGAATCGGTGAGTGTCCGATGCCAGAGGATGCATACGATCCTGCGATCAGTAACAGCAACACGCGAGGCGTGGGCGGGGTGAGATGTTTCCGGGAAAGGAATCGCACGCCCAACGCATTGCCAACCGCCAGGGCAGACATCCAGCCAGCGAATATCCACGGGCCGTCGTGTTGGCGGCCAAGGACAAGGGGGAGGAGGACGAACAATCCCTGGAGCACGCCTTCGGTGGCTGCGATCGGGAAGAGCGCGTGTCCAAGGGACATCGAACGCTTAAACCCGATCAATTGAGGGAGCGGGCCGGCCGAATCCCTCGACGAGCGAGTAGCCGTCCACATGATGCTGGCTGCGAATAGATAGCTGACGGCATCGATCAGAACCAGTCCGCTGCGAACGCCGATCGCGACCAGCACGCCGGCGATTGCAAACCCGCTCAGCTGCGCACCGCGATTGATTAACTGCGCTCGAGCCCCGAAGGCGGCCGCTTCACGATCCGAAGCACCCGACACGGTGGCAGCCAGCACAGCCCGAAAGCCACCGGCGTAGGCGGGCGCGAAGACCGCAACAACCGTCAACAGCAACGGGACGGAAACGATCGAGTCCAGTTTGGGATCGACGAGTAACAGAAGCAGCTGGAACACGCAGCGCACCGCGTCAATCACGATGAGCCGCGCCGGGGCTCTGAGCCTCGATGTCGCTCGCGCGATGTAGAGCCCACCGACGCCGGCGACTGCCAATTCAATCGCCACGGCAGCCGGAAGCCGATCGGCGTGGCTGTGCTCGACCAACAGCAGTGGAACCGCCACCAACGTCATCTGCGAACCAGCGGTCGACAGTCCGGTAGCCAACAGCACCAGCGGAATTCGTTGCGCCTGCTCCATATGTCGAGTGTAAACCGTACGGACGGTTTGTCAACAATCAATCCGACCGTACGGTATCCTCCGTTAGGTGCCGCGACTCTCACCCCGGGCTTTGTCCGAGCGTCGACAAGCGATCCTCGACGCGGTCCTACCGGTGTTCGCTGAAAAGGGCTTTGACGGCGCAACCATCGTCGACCTCGAGGCCGCCACGGCACTCTCGCGAGGCGCTCTGTTTCACCACTTCCAAGACAAACTCGGCCTCTTCGAGGCGGCGGCCCGCCACGATCGCGCACGGAGCGCAGAACAACTCGCAGCCATTGGCTTTCCTGATGTTCTGCTCTGGCGGCTCAGACCAGAGAACCGATCGTCGCTCGGCATCTATGTCCGGGTCCTGTCGCTCATCAAGGACAACCCGCTCTTCCGTGAACACTGGTCCGACGGCAACCAGTTAGAGAACGACAATGTCTACGCGATGATCCGATCGAACCAAGAAGCCGGGCGTTGGCGCGCCGATATCGAAGTCGAAGTCATCGCCACGTTTCTCGCCGTGCTCAACGACGGACTGCTGCTCCGTGCAGCCGTATTCGAGGACAACACCGACCCGGTGACGGATCTGGTCGAACTAGTCGAACGCGCCCTCGAAGCCCCAGCCAAAGCGCCCCCGTCCGCGAAAGGTCGCAGACGACAGTCCGAATCTTGAGCACCAGAAGTCGGCGCAACGGTAGTGGCCGCGGACTCTCGTGACGACCGGGCCCGACCTGAAACAGGCTCAGGCGAAGCGGCTCGACAGCGACCTCATCGTGGCGTGGAACCCCCGCACCGTTTCCTCGATGATGTCCTTCACGGCAACGACGCCCTCTATGCGACCGGCAACCTGGCCGGTGAGCGCAATCGACGCCTCCATGTCGCCGCCGAAGTAGAGGTCGAGGGCGCGGCCCATGACGGTGAGGGGCACGTGGTCTTCGCGCTCGAGGGTGGTCGTGAGGCTCGTGCGCAGCGCACGGAGGCCGGGCTTCGAGTGGCGGTTGAGGAACACCGTGTCGGTCTCGGCTGCCCCCACGATCGCCGACTTCCAGTTCTCGTGCACCGGCGACTCGGCCGCGGACACCATGCGCGTGCCCATCTGCACACCCTCTGCTCCGAGTGCGAACGCCGCGGCCATCGTCACCCCGTCGACGAACCCACCCGCTGCGATGATAGGTACACCTACCTTCGACGCGACGAGTGGCAGCAGCACCATGCTCGCGACGTCGCGCGGGTTCTTGAAGCCGCCACCCTCGCCGCCCTCGACGACGAGGCCGTCGACACCGGCGGCGACCGCCTTCAACGCACCGGCGAGTGTCGGCACGACATGGAACACGGTGAGCCCGGCGGCCTTGAGCTGTGCTGTGTACTTGGTTGGGTCGCCGGCCGAGGTCGTCACGAACCGCACGCCCTGGTCGATCACGAACTGCACGATGCCGGGGTCGCGCACGAAGGCCTGTGCGATGTTCACGCCGAACGGTTTGTCCGTGAGGTCGCGCATCTTCGCGATCTCGGCCTTGACGCTCTCGAGCTCTCCCGACGACGTCTCGATGATGCCGAGCCCACCGGCGTTCGACACCGCACTGGCCAGCTGCGCCCTGGCGATCCAACCCATCGGGGCCTGCACGATCGGGTACTCGACGCCGAGCAGCTCCGACACGCGGGAACGGATGGGACGGAGGTCGGTGGCGGCGTTGTTGTCGGACGTCATGGCGCCATCGTGACGCGATGAGCGACCTCACGGCCAATGCGGCGCTTGGCGTTGCGGAGGGTGGAGGTGTGGCTCACTTCAGCAGGGCTCGCACCTCGGCGCCAACGTCCGCGCACCTCGGGCTCGTTGTCGTTGTGCAAGCGCTTGCGACACCGGAGGTGCGCGGACGCAACGTCCGATGTGCGCGGGTGCCGTTCGCCCTCAGCCGGGTGAGCGCTCACCCTGCCCGAATCGAACGGCCTTGCGCACCACCGAACGCGCTGCGGATTCGTCGGCCCCCGCCGTTACGAGCTCCTGTACGCGAGCGTCGAGCTCCGCCGCCAACGCCTCCTGTGCGCCGCCGCCGTTCGAGCCGACGTCGATGGCGTTGCCCACGATGAGGCACAGGATCGCGATCGCCCCCAGGATGCCCGCCGTCATAGCCGCACCGGCATTGTCCTTCACCGAGCCGACGATCATCCCCGCGATGCTAAGTACACAGGCGAGTGCGACGAGCCGTCGAAGAAGCGAGATCGACATGGGAGGTCAGCGCACGAGTGGCTTGTACTTGATGCGGTGCGGCTGATCGGCGTCGGCGCCGAGCTCCTTCTTGCGGAACACCTCGTAGTCAGCAAAGTTGCCCTCGAACCAGCGCACCTGGCTGTTACCCTCGAACGCAAGCACGTGGGTGCAGATCCGGTCGAGGAACCAGCGGTCGTGGCTGATGACGACAGCACACCCGGGGAACGCGAGCAGCGCGTCTTCGAGGGCGCGGAGCGTGTCGACGTCGAGGTCGTTGGTCGGTTCGTCGAGGAGCAGGAGGTTGGCACCGGTCTTGAGCATCTTGGCCAGCTGTACGCGGTTGCGCTCGCCGCCGGAGAGCTGGCCGACCTTCTTCTGCTGCTCGGAACCCTTCATGTTGAAGCTGGCGCAGTAGGCCCGACCGTTGATCTCGCGACCGTTGAACTTGAACGACTCCATGCCGCCCGTGATCTCTTCGTAGACCGTCTTGTCGGGGTCGAGGTTGTCGCGGCTCTGGTCGACGTAGGCCATCTGCACCGTCGGCCCGATGCGCAAGGTGCCGCTGTCCGGCTGCTCTAGCCCGGCGAACATGCGGAACAGCGTCGTCTTGCCGGCACCGTTCGCGCCGATGATGCCGACAATTCCTGCTGGTGGCAGTTTGAATGACAGATCTTCGACCAACAGTCGGTCGCCGAAGCCCTTCGACAGGTTGTCGGCCTCGATGACGAGATCGCCGAGGCGGGGCGGCGTCGGGATGACGATCTCGAGCTTGGACTGCCGACCTTCGGCGGACTGCGATTCGGCCAGTAGCTCTTCGTATGCGGACAGACGAGCCTTCGACTTCGCCTGCCGGGCCCGCGCCGACTGCTTCACCCATTCGAACTCCTGGGTCAGGGCGCGCTGACGTGCCGACTCGGTTTTCTCCTCGGCCACGAGGCGATCGCGCTTCTGCTCGAGCCAGCCGGAGTAATTGCCCTCGTAGGGGATGCCGGCGCCACGGTCGAGCTCGAGGATCCAGCCGGCCGCGTTGTCGAGGAAGTAGCGATCGTGGGTGACCGCCACGACAGTGCCGGTGTAGTCCTTGAGGAAGCGCTCGAGCCAGGCCACCGACTCGGCGTCGAGATGGTTGGTGGGCTCGTCGAGCAGCAGGAGGTCGGGCTTCGATAGCAGCAGCTTGCACAGAGCGACGCGGCGCTTCTCGCCGCCGGAGAGGTTGTCGACCGGGGCGTCGCCGGGCGGGCAGCGCAGTGCGTCCATGGCGATCTCGAGGTTGCGGTCGAGGTCCCACGCGCCGGCGGCGTCAATCTTGTCCTGGAGGTCGGCCTGCTCGGTGAGGAGCTTGTCGAAGTCGGCGTCCGGATCGCCCATGGCGTTGCAGACCTCGTTGAACCGGTCGACGAGTGCGGCAACGGCGGCAACCCCCTCCTTGACGTTGCCCATCACGTCCTTGTCCGGGTTCAGCTGCGGCTCCTGCTCCAGGTAGCCGACCGCGAAGCCGGGCGTCAGGCGAGCCTCGCCTGTGAAGCCGTCGTCGACTCCCGCCATGATCTTGAGCAGCGAGGACTTGCCGGATCCGTTCGACCCGAGCACACCGATCTTGGCACCTGGCCACATCGAGATGTTGATGCCCTTGAGGACCTCACGGTCCGGTGGGTAGAAGCGCCGGAGGTCGCGCATCGTGTAGATGAAGCGGGACTTGTCCATACTGTCGTTCTTGTTCGGTGCGGACTTCGGTGCGGCCATGGCGGCAGAGGGTAGTGCGACGGACTACTGGCGCTCGCTGAGGTTCGGTGGGTTCGCCACGTCTCCGGTGGTGAACCCACCGAACCCCGCGTGTGTGGCTCACCTCAGCTGCCGGCCCGGGTCCCGCGTGATGACCAGCGGCTGGCCGATCTCGGCGGTCGCATGGACGCCAGGTTTTGGCTTCGTAGGGGTCGAGGGACCGGAACCAGCACTTTGGCTTGTCAGCAGCAGCCCGCCCGCGGCCGTGAGGGCAACAAGGATCCCGATCGCGGGGATGGCGACTCGGCGGCGCTGCGAGCGGTGCAGCGACCGGATCTCACGCGACGAGCCGACCATCAGCGACTGCAGTTCGTGGCGGACGAGGTCGGCGTCGGTCCCGAACACCTGGGCGAGGATGTCGAGGTCGCCGACCCGCGCCGGGAGGATGGCGCCCGGGGACTGATCGCGGAGGCGGTAGACGAGCGCGAGATAGCGCAGCATGATCTGGCGGTCGTCGTCGCCAGGGAGGAAGCGCTGCCGAGCATCGGCGACGACAAGGCGGCCTTCGGTGCGGTCGATCTCGAGCACGGCTCGCGATGGCGCAACTGCGCCGAGATCGACGCCGTACAGCCCGGCGATGACGCGGAGGTCCTCGTCGGCGAGGGTGAGCCCGCCCGTCTCGATCAGCTGGAGCTCGCCCACCGAGAAGCGTCCGGCCGCACGCTGTTCGATGTCGCGGATGTCGAGACCGGCGGCGAGGCGGGTCGTGGTGAGGAGCTCGGCCAACCGGTTCGGCGGGACGAGCGTGGTTGCCGGGGATAGTGCAGCGCGAGCCATCGGCGGCACATCGGCTTCCCGGTCGGAGAAGTTGAGGACTGCTTGTCGCGTCGCCCAATCGGGTCCTATTTTCGGCGGGACACAGGACTACGATCGCCCGATGTGAATGAGCAGACGTCTTCCGCCGACAGCACCTGGTCCGAGACCGCGGCCAGTGCGGATGCACTCGGGCCGAACGCATGGCTCGTCGACGAGATGCGGGCGCAGTACCTCGAGAACCCGGCGCTCGTGCCGGAAAGCTGGAGGGCGTACTTCGCCGCCGGCCCCGGCGCCGCTCTGAGGGCGGGCGAAGCGACCACCCAGGCACCGCCAATCGCGGCCGCTGCGCCACTCGCACCTGCCCCGCCGGTCCTGGCTGCTGCGCCGACAACTTCGGCCCCCGTGCCCACGACCAGGCCCGCCGCCCACCCCCCCGGCCATGTCGCCCCGCCGCCCGCACCCGCCGGGCTCGTCGCCGAGCCGCTGAAGGGCGTCGGCGCCCGCATCGTGGCCAACATGGAGGCCAGCCTCTCGGTTCCCACGGCGACGAGCGTGCGTGACGTCGCCGCCCGCCTGCTCGAGGTCGAGCGCAACATCGTCAACAACCACCTCCGCCGCACCCGCGGGGGCAAGGTCAGCTTCACCCACCTCATCTCCTTCGCCGTGGTGCGGGCCATCCATTCGGTCCCGGCGATGAAGAACGTCTACACCGAGGACGCTGACGGCAGGCCGCAGATCATCCGGCACCCGCACATCGGCCTCGGTATCGCCGTCGATGTCGCCAATGCCGACGGCACCCGCAGTCTCATGGTGCCCAACATCAAGCACGCCGACGAGATGAACTTCCGCGAGTTCCATGCCGCGTATGAGGCGCTCATTGCGAAGGTCCGCAACAAGAAGCTGACGGCCGACGACCTTTCCGGCGTGACCGTGAGCATCACCAACCCCGGCACCATCGGCACCCGCCACTCGGTCCCCCGGCTCATGCCCGGCCAGGCCGTCATCATCGGTGTGGGCGCCATCGACTACCCGGCCGAGTTCGCCGGCGCCGACCTCTCGAAGCTGGCCGAGATCGGCATCGGCAAGACCGTCACGCTCACGAGCACCTACGACCACCGCATCATCCAGGGTGCCGAGTCCGGGCTGTTCCTCGACAAGGTCCGCGGCCTCATCATGGGCGAGAACGGCTTCTA
>JAYUDQ010000800.1:0-2963 GCA_043739745.1 Acidimicrobiia bacterium
ACCGGCGTGTCCAGTGGACCGTCGTAGTCGGTGTCCGTGGTGCCGATGTAGATGCGGTCGGGTGTCGCGTCGACCGTCCCGGCGGCGTGATCGCGTCCGGGCGAGTCGAAGGCCGGCACCACGAACACCGATCGCTTGTCGCTGCGGACCGGGACGACTGCGGCGATGTCGGCCCGGATCTTGTCGTACGGCACGACGACATGGATGCCCTTTGCAGGGCGGATCGAGAACGATACGTCGCCGGCCAGCGCGGCAACCTGCGCAGACCAGACGCCGGTGGCATTGACGACGCACCTGGCCTTCACGTCGTCACCGTTCTCGAGCCTCGCACCGGTGAGCTTTCCCGCTGACGATGTGGTGAACGACTGAACGCCACAGTGGTTCAAGGCGACGGCTCCGTGATCCTCGGCGGTACGCACCAGCGCGAGGGTCAGCCGGGCATCGTCGGCCTGGGCGTCGAAATAGAGGAAACCGGCCGCGACCCTGCCCTTCGACAGGCCCCCCATGTGGGCCATGGTCTCGGCCACGCTGAGGCGCCTGTGGAACTTGCCGATCCGCCACCCGCCGGTGAGGTCGTAAAGCGTCAGCGCGGTCGAGTAGGCCTTTGCCACCGTCTTCGACACCGCGCCCTGCTTGCCGAACAGCGGGATCAGGAAGGGCATGACGCGAACGAGATGCGGGGCGTTGCGCAGCAACCGCTGACGCTCACGGAGGTTCTCGTAGACGAGGCGGTACTCCTTCTGCTGGAGGTACCGAAGCCCTCCGTGCACGAGTTTCGACGACTTGGACGATGTGCCCGATGCCCAGTCGCCCTTCTCGACGATGGCGACCGAGAAACCGCGGGATGCGGCATCGAGGGCGACGCCTGCGCCGGTGATGCCACCACCGACGACGAGCACGTCGAAGGTGTCGTTGCGAAGACGCTTCCGCGTGTCGGCCCGTACCGTGTCGGCCCGTGCCGCGACAGCCGAAGGAGCGGCGAAGGGCGTCACCCGGTCAGCCTGCCACCATCTCGCTGTAGCTGGTGCGGAACCCGTCCCGGAACGTCCTGCGGGCCTGCACCCGCTGGCGCCACAGGAAATAGGCGGCAAGGCAGAGGTACACGACCCCGACGCCGACGCGCTCGGCCGCATGGAAGCGCGCCGGGACCACGGCGCCGACGATGAACTGCGCCCAGAAGAGAACGAAGAGCATGATGCCCTCCCGCACCGACAGCGAGAGGCTGCACAGGACGGCAACGCCGAATGCCGCCTGAGCGCCGGTGAGGAACAACTCCTCGCGTTGCGCGCCGTCCAGCGGCAGGCCGTGGAGGCTGCCGGATGCGAGCGCGAACACGACGGGAAGTGTGCCGACCAGGAGCGTCCACTGGTTGACCTTCGACGACACCAAGGTGCTCAGGCCTCCGGCGGTGTTGAGCCGCCACGCGAACATCCCGGCGACGAGGAGCTCGGGTGCCTCGGACGCGAGCGGGGCGAGCCATTGGACGAGGAGGAACTCGCTGATCCCGAACGCCTTCCCGGTGTCCACGAGTGCCTCGGCGAAATGTTCGGCGCAAGCCAGGATCACGAAGGCGGCGAACAGCAGGAGGCCGATGTAGACCGTGCGGCGCTGCTTCGTGGGCAGCTCACCTATCACCTTGGCCGGCCCGACGAGGTGTGGTTCCTCCGACGGGGCCTTGGCGATGCGCATCGTGTACGCAATGAAGATGGCGACGAGGATGGCGGCGTCGACGAGCGTGAGCGTCTTCTTCAGGGGAAGCGTGAGTGCGTACGACGAGGCAACGGCCAGGTAGGCGATCTCGACTGAGTTCGTCCGCTCGAGGTGGATCATGCGGTCCTCCATGCCGCGCTTGCGCCACTGCCACCACGCCAGGGCGACCACGAGTGACCATCCGATCCCGATGAGCAGCCGGTTCGAGCCGGTCATGTTCGCGAGCGCCAGCGAACACGGCGACTCCCCTGTCGCTCCCTTGGCGAGACAGGTCGAACCGTGCGCCTTGAACGCGTGGCCCCCCTTCCAGGCGAAAACCATGTCGACGGCGTACTCGGGCAGGACGGCGATGAAGGCGAGCACCGCGATCGAGAGCCCGGCCGAGATGTCGACCTGCGCCGCCTCGGCTCCCCACGCAAGGAGGAAGGCGGAGGCCACGATGGCGATCCCGAAGATCAGTGCCTCCACCCAGTGGGTCATCGTCGGTTGCGCGACCCGCAGGACCAGCCCAGGCACCGTGAACGCGACCGCGGCGGCGATGACGGTGATGGACCGCGACGCCGCGACGGTGGGGGAATCGGTACTCACGGGCGTGCATTCTGGTCGGCGGTGGCCGGCCGGCGTGACGCACGCACTCCAGCGATCATTGGGGCGGTCCCACGTTTCAAATACCGCGCAGAGTGGTCGGACGTGCGAAGGATTTCGGGATTTTCGCTGCTCAGCGGGATGATTTCATCGTTCTCTCATTGTTCCATCATGACGACCAGGCAATCTGCTCCTCAGGAACGGGCGCAAGTCGAAAAACGCTTCCGTACCGCACAAATCTTCGTGAAGTGACTGGACAGGCCAGCCCCGGGCGAGGAATACTCTTCGGCCCCCCAAGTCTTGACCCCGGATCGGTTTCGAACCCCTTGTCAAGTGGATACAAGAAGGAAGTGACAGTCACATGAAATCGCAGACGTGGCGCTCTCAGGCTCGCTGTAAGGGCATCGATCCGGATGTCTTCTACCCCGTTGTCGAGGAAGAGGCCGACGAGGCGAAGGCGATCTGCGCCGAGTGTCCCGTCCGACTGTCCTGCCTTGAATTCGCCCTCGCCGCTCGCGAGCGCGACGGCATCTGGGGCGGCGCGACCGAGAAGGAACGGCGCCGCATCATCCGTCAGCGCCGCAAGACGGCCTGACCCGGGCTCGCTCCTCCTCCGGCTCGACCGAGCCGGAGGTTCTGCAATCGGCGCCTGATGCGCCGTTTTGGAA
>JAYUDQ010000801.1:0-2961 GCA_043739745.1 Acidimicrobiia bacterium
TCGTGCACATCGTCATTGTCCGGCGAAGGGGGTCCGCTGACCAATTCGGTGCGTTCCGATCCCGTCTGCCATCGCTGCGAACGGGACCATGGTGTGCTCCCCGATGCCCAGCGCTCCGAGCGCGTACGGACCCATGTCCGTGCGGTGCAACGTCAGTACCGTGCGGTCGCAGGCCGCGAACATGCGCCGGACCTGGCGGTAGCGGCCCTCGTACATGACCACTTCGGCGCCATTCCCCTCCACGCCCAGTATGAGCTCCGCCGGGCGACATGGTGTCGTGTCGCCGTCGATGAGCATGTCGCCGCTCGCGAAGCGCTCAGCCACCCCGGCGTCGGCGGGCGTGTCGAGGGTGACGGTGTAGCGCTTGGGCAGGTGATGCTTCGGTGACGTGAGGCGGTGCACGAGCTGATGGTCGTCGGTGAAGAGCAGCAGCCCGGTGGAGTCCTTGTCGAGTCGGCCGATGCTCTCCAGCCTCGGGTTGCGGAGCAGCCACTGATACGGCAGCAGATCGTAGGCGCGCAGACCTTCACGTTCGTCGTGCGAGCACACGTAGCCGATCGGCTTGTGGAGCATCACGAGCAGCGGGCCGGGATGATCGAGCGGCTCACCATCGACGAGCACCTGTTCGGGCGTGGTTGCACGGCCGGGATCGGTGAGACGGGTGCCGTCGGATCGCTCGACGCGGCCGTCTGCGATGAGCTGCTTCACCTCGGTGCGGCTTCCGTAGCCGAGGTTGGCGAGCAGGCGGTCGAGCCTCACGATTGCGCCGTCTGTGACGCGGCCCCGCCCGGGTCGATCGAGTCGAACCAGGCGTCGAACGGTGAGCCCTCGCTTCCCGCGAGCATGGCCACCGTCAGGCCGACAAGCGATGTGACCGGGTCACGTCCCGCTGTCCCCTCACCGCTGCGGAGGTTCATCACGAGGGCCGGGCACGCGAACAGCGCGGCTCGGACGGTCGCCCTCCAGTCCGGGTGCAGCCAGCCGCGGTCGCGCAAGGCGCCGAGTAGCGGCCGCCACACGAGGTCAGCCTTGCTCGACTGGAACGCGTCCCGCAGCGGAGATGGCGACCAGTCGGTATCGACATGGAGCACACCGTCTACGAAGCGGACTGTCGCTTCGTAGGGCGACTGTGCGGGGTGGTAGAGCCAGAATGGGTGGGCCCACACATTGTGGAACGTGGCCTTCACCTCGGCGAGTAGTACGGGCATGTGGGAGCCTGCGAACGCGGGGTCGAACAGCACGAGGCCATTTGGCGTGCGCCACACGTTCGCATTGTGGGCGTCGCCGTGCGCAACCACCGCTGGTCTGAGTGCTGGGTTTGCCGGGTGCAGGAGCACACGGGCACGCTCGAGGAGGTCCGCGAACGTATCGTCGAGTGCTTGGCCGTTCACGCTCCAGCGTGCGGGCCCGAAGGCCGCCCAATCGAGTGTTGCGCCCGGCAGTGCGAATGATCTGTGTACATAGAATCGCTGCGCCCGAGCGCCAAGAGCCTCGGGCCGATCGGGGTCGACCAGGCGGTGGTGGAACAGCTGATGGATCGGCTCCGCCGCAACGTCGGCCTCGGTGGCGAAGTGCAGTGTGTCGACGAGAACGCGGCCGGCGATCGTGTCGAGGGCGCGCTGCTCGGCGACGAGTACGTCGGCATCGTCCGACCCGCCATCGAGATCGCCGAAGTGGTCGGTTGGCGACCGTTCTATCGAGGTGGACGCCGATGTCCGCTGTGGGGACCGCTGCCGGGACCGCTGCTCGACGCGAAGGCACGCGTCGGCCAAGCGCTCGTCGATACGCCAGCGGTACAGCAGCACCTGTCTCCGCGGCGAAGTCACGACGTGCAATGGCCGATCGACCGGGTAGCCGGCGTCGGCCAGAAGGCCGGCCCGGTACCACTCGCCGGCGGTCCGATCGGTGTCCTCCTCGGCGTGGAACTTGAAGAAGAAGCGCTCGCCGGCCGAAGTCGTGACTGCGCCATTCACGGAGTTCAGGCTGTAGCCGTCGCGGTTGACGACACACGTTGCGATGTCCAGCCCGAGTTCGTCGCGCAGGATCTCGGCCGTCACGAGCCCAGCCCCCGCCGCGTCACCGTCGGCTAGCAAACGTTGGGCCAGCAACGTCGTGGCCGGCTCGGTTGCACGGGTCATGCCAGTGGGCCGATGGCACCCTCGACCGCGTCGACGACGGTACCGGCGCGGACCAGATCTTCGGCCGCACGCAGGGCTGGCGAGAGGAAGCCGTCCGGTGCCGGACCCGCCACTGCGGTGCGTAACGCGGCCAACGCGGCACGGGTCGCCGGGCCCGGCAGCAACGGTGCGCGGAGGTCGAGCGCATGGCCGGCACACACCAACTCGACCGCGAGGATGCGTCCGAGGTTGGCCACGACGACGCGCAGCTTTCGGGCTGCTCCCCACGCCATCGACACATGGTCCTCCTGCATTGCGCTCGTGGGCAGAGAGTCGACGCTCGCCGGGGACGCGAGCCGACGATTCTCTGCACACATAGCAGCTTGCGTGTAGTGCGCGATCATCATGCCGGAGTGGACGCCGGCGTCCTCGGTGAGGAACGGCGGGAGACCGTACGATCGTTTCGCGTCGAGCATGCGGTCCGTGCGGCGCTCGGCGATGGCTCCGATCTCGGCGGTGGCGATGGCGAGGAAGTCACACACGAACCCGAGGGGCGCACCGTGGAAGTTGCCGCACGACTCGACCCGGCCGTCAGGCAGGATCATCGGGTTGTCGATGGCGGACACGAGCTCACGTCCGGCCACGAGCGTCGCATGCTCGATCGTGTCTCGCGCCGCTCCGTGGACCTGCGGCGTGCACCGTAGGGAGTAGGCGTCCTGCACCCGTGGGTCGCCCTCGCGATGCGACTCCTTGATCGGCGAGTCGGCCAGGAGCCTGAGGATGTTGGCCGCACTTGCCGCCTGTCCGGGGTGCGGGCGGATGCGATGCAAGTCGGGATGGAATG
>JAYUDQ010000802.1:0-2957 GCA_043739745.1 Acidimicrobiia bacterium
TCGGCTGGGAAGCCTACGACGAATCCGCTCTCCGAGCGATTGCGGACCGCTTGGAGTCTCAGGGCTTCGATGTCGTCTGGGGAACCGATGCCGACGCTCGGCAGCGTTGCGTGATGGGAATGATCACGACCCATGACCCCGACGGCGTCAGGACCGAGGTCTTCTACGGCCCGCTCGTGCAGGCCGACCGCCCATTCCGTTCACCACGATCGATCGGCGGGTTCGTGGCCGGCAAGATGGGCCTCGGCCACATCGTCTTGAACGTCGCCAACCGCGACACGAGCATGCGCTTCTACAGGGACGGTCTCGGCTTGCGCGTCAGTGACTTCATCGAATTGGACATGGGCGACGCTGGAGCTACCACTGCGGTGTTCCTCCACTGCGGCCCGCGCCACCACTCGATCGCGCTGGTCCAGGTTCCGTCTCCGAAGCGTCTGCACCACGTCATGTTCGAGTTGCGCAACCTGGACGACATCGGCAGCACCTACGACCTCTGTCACGACCAGGGTGTTCCCATCACGTCAACCCTCGGTTGCCACACCAACGACAAGATGATGTCGTTCTACATGCAGACGCCATCGGGCTTTCAGATCGAGTACGGACACGGCGGACTACTCATCGATGACAACACCTGGGAAGTACAACTGCACCAGGCTCCCAGCATCTGGGGCCACCGCGCGCCGACCGCACCCATCCCGCACGCATCCGTCTGAAACCAGCGATCCGAACCCGCCCCACGCGGCCAAAGGCTCGATCGGCTAGACGCCGGCAGGCTCAGTCCGCGAGACCGTGCAGGAACTCGACGAGACCGGTGAAGTAGCGCTGCTGGTCGTCGTACATCGCGAGATGGCTTCCATCCGGGCAATGCAAGTAGCGGCCGTTGGGGAGTAGATCGGCCATCATCTCCATGTGTGCTGGATCCATGCTGTCGTGGCGGGCGCCGATCACCAGCGTCGGCACGTCGATCAAGGCCAACCGGTCGGTGCAGTCCCAGTTGGCCAGCTTGGCGTCCGCGCTGATCCCGAGCTCGCTCGGGCCCTGCATCGACACGTAGACGGACGGGTTGACGTGGGCGAAAGCGCGGTTCACGCCGTCAGGCCAGGCGGCGACCGGCATCCGCAGGATGTGGTGCAGGTAGTGCTGCTCGAGCAGCAGCTCCATGTACCTCGGGTCGTCGGTGTTCCCGCTCGCCTCGAGCGAAAGGATCTCGGCGAGCGCCGCCTGGTCCATCTCCGGCATCAGCACCTGTTGGGCGTAAGCGTTGTAAGCGGGGGCGCTCGACATCATGTTCGAGATGACGAGCCCGCGCAGGTTCGTCGGGTAGCGCAGCGCGTACTCCATCGCAAGGATCCCGCCCCACGACTGTCCGTAGAGGACGAAGTTGTGCCGCTCGAGACCGAGCGCCTGACGGACCTGCTCCACTTCGTCGACGAAGCGGTCGAGCTCCCACAACGAGGGCTCGTCGGGCTGATCGCTGCGGCCCGCGCCGAGTTGGTCGTAGTAGTAATATTCGATGCCCGCAGCCGGCAGGTAGCTGTCACAGGCCTCGAGATACTCGTGGGTCATCCCGGGGCCACCGTGGAGCAGCAGCACTTTGAGATCGGGATTGTTGCCGATCCGCTTCGTCCACACCCGCCACGTGCCAACGGATGTGCTCACCGGGATCATCCGAGCGCCACCGCTGAGCACATCGTCGCGGCCTGAAGAGTCCAGGTAGTCGCCCAGCGTTCGCATCGTGCCCCCAACCCTTCTCGACAACCAACCGCAACCTACCACTGCCCCCTGACCGCCGAGTACAAACCCGGCGCCCCATACAGCGGATCGGGGCCGCCACCGATGTGCCTACTTGCTCGCTCGTGATAGGTGACGGCGCCCCTATGCGTGCGGTTCTGTGCTTGTCAGCGCTTCGCTGGGCATGGTTTCTGCGGGCGTCGAAATGGTTAGGTCGGGGTCATCCCGAGGCCACGGGGCCAGGAGGCCCCAGCGGCTTTCCGGCTCCCCGCATTCGCAAGAACCTTCCGACGAGGTGAACATCTGAAGTAGTTCAGATATCATGCGCGTATGCGCGTCATCGAAAGGCCCTTCTCGGAGTTCTTGCGTCAACCCAACGATGTCGTGGCTGACCTGGACGATCACGACGTTGTACTCCGTCGCCGCAACGCACCCTCGCTCCGACTGAGCGACGCGCGACGTGACCAGGAGCGCGCCCAAGCCTTCGATGCGGTGGCTCGGCTGCTCCGAAACCTTCTTGTTCATAACCCGGCGGGACTTCATGAGGCCGTCATCGACGTCTTCCCGTGGTCTACGTTCCTCCCGAATCGCGAGCGTACGGCCTTCGTCGACGACCTCGGTCGGACGCTGGTAGCGGCGTCAGCGCTCGACAACTATGCACCGGTCGCACAGGTCTTGCGGGAGTGGCGGGCAACGGCAGAAATCCACGCTGATCCTCGCCTCGCACGACGTCTCCGCACAGCAATCACCGCTGCGGGTGACCGCGTCACGGTGCCTGCTGGCTGACTCAGTGCCGAAGCGCAAGAAGCGTGTCGAGCCGCCGCCGGCCCCGCCAGGTTGGGACCTTCGGTACGCGACGAGCAATGCGACCAAGGGCTGGGAGGACGTGTGCTCCGCCGCACCGAACAACGCGCGGACGTCGTGGGAGCGGATCACACCACCGATCCGAGACAGCGAGACGACCGCCAGCACCCTCTCAAGGGTTCGCTCGGTTCTCGCACGATCAACACCCGGCGCAACGCCACCACTATCCCGCCCACGCGGGTACAGCACCGACGCTGAGCCCGGGCTCGTGGGAAAAGATTGCCAGCAGGTTGGCGTCAACGGTCGGCCGCCGGGTCTGGGGCACCTCGACGTCAGATCTGCCAGCGGACCGATGCGAGTGGATCAGGCGTGTAGACACAGTAGGTCCCGGTGTGCACGCTCTGTCCGAGGTGGGTTGCGAG
>JAYUDQ010000803.1:0-17729 GCA_043739745.1 Acidimicrobiia bacterium
ATCTGATCACCCTTGCGCTCGTACTCGACCACTTGGTCGACCAGCGCGGCCGACGCCGGGAGGCCGTTGAGTACATCGCGCAGCACCCGGGCCGCGGCCGCTGCGTTCGCCGCGGCCTCGTTGAAGAGGACATAGAACCCTTCGTCTCGGGGGATCAGACGAAACGCCATGAGGGTCCTCGCAGGGTGGCAGTAGGCAGGCTGGCGGTCAAGGAAGGCACTGGCGAGGGGTGTGAACAGCAGACGACGAGACGAAGGCGGGCGTAGGTTAGCTGCCGATCCATGGCTGAGCTCCCGAACCCTTCAAGCGCACCCATGCTGCACTCGAGGGTGCCGGAGCCGTTCGCCCGGAGCGGCCGTCCGTCGGTTGACCGGGCCGCCCGAAGCTTCAAACCCCGAGGACGCATGTCGCCGACGCTGCGCCGCGCGATGCAGACCGTCGCCCCATCGCTGCTCATCCCGCCGGCAGTCGGGCTACTCGATGTTTCTGTTGCCTTCGGCCGGGACGCCCCGCTGATCGTCGACCTCGGGTTCGGCATGGGCGACACGACCGTTGCCCTCGCCCATCAGCATCCGGCCAGCGCAGTACTCGGCATCGACGTGCACCTGCCGGGAGTCGCCAGGGTTGCGGACCGGGCCGCGGCGGCGGGCCTCACGAACATTCGCCTGATCTCGGCGGACGGGATCGACGTGTTCCGTCACATGCTCGCCGAGGGCTCGATATCCCTCATCCAGATCGCGTTCCCCGACCCGTGGCCGAAGCCGTCACAACGCCACCGTCGGCTTGTGGACGCGGGCTTCGTCGCACTGGTCGCATCGCGGCTCACGCCCGGCGGAGTGCTGCGCCTGGCCACCGACGTCGATGACTATGCCCTCCAGATGCTGGACGCACTGCGTTCCGAGCCGCTGCTCGGAAACGAGCACGAAGGTTTCGCCCCGCGCGATGCGGCCCGCCCGGTCACCAAGTTCGAGCGTCGCGCCCTCGCCGCCGGGCGGACCGTCCACGACCTCGTCTTCCAGCGGCGCTGAGCCGCGGCGGCCGCCGACGCGACATCGACAGAACGGTCGCGCACCGACCAGGTCGTCGATCTCAGTTTGGTCGCTTGTGGAGCGCGGCGGATCGGCACGGGGGGTACGGCCGCGGGTGCCACGGGCCGTGGGTAAAACGGGCGTTCAGATGTCGTTCTCCCGCCACCTGTCGTGACGTGTCGGCTGATTCGGTGTCCCGATCCGCCGCGTCCGAGAACAAGTTCTCTCGTCGAAACGACCCAGCGCGTCGAGACCGATCAGCGTTCGGAATCGAACACGGCCGGTTCGACGTAGATCACCCGAGCAGACGGCAGGACCGCTCGTATGCGCGCCTCGATCTCGTCGATCACCGCGGCGACGCGCTCGAAGCTGAGCTCGGCGCCGAGCTCGACCTTGGTGGCCACGAGCACATCGTCAGGACCGAGATGCATCGTGCGGGCGTGGATGAAGCGGCTCACCTGCGCGTGCCCCTCGATCGCTGACCGAATTCTGGCCCGGTCGTCCCTGGCCACCCCCTCGCCCAGCAGCAGGCTGCGCATCTCGACGATCAGGATCGCCGCGATCGCACCGAGGAGGGCGCCGATCAGCAGCGTGCCGATGGCGTCGAACGCGACCTCACCGGTCACGAGCGTGAGCCCAACACCCGATAGCGCGATGACCAGGCCGACGAGCGCTCCGGAGTCCTCGAGCAGCAGCACCGGCAGTTCGGGCACCTTCGACTTCCGGATGAACGACCACCAGGTCTGGGAACCCTTCAGCGGTCGGGACTCCGCGAGCGCCGTCCGGAACGAGTAGCCCTCGAGGACGACGGCGACCGACAGGATGAGGATGGCCACCGCCGGCTTCTCCACCTCGTGGGGATTCTGCAGCTTCTTGATGCCCTCGTAGATCGCGAACAGCGAACCGAGGCTGAAGAGGATGAGCGCGACCACGAATGACCAGAAGTAGCGGGCCATGCCGTAGCCGAACTGGTGCTCCTCGTCCTCCGGCTTCTTGGCCTGCCGGCCACCGAGGAGGAGCAGGCCCTGGTTGGTCGTGTCGGCAACGGAGTGCCCGGCCTCGGCCAGCATCGAGGCCGAGCCGGTGATGAGGAAGCCGACGAACTTGGCGACTGCGATGCCGAGGTTGGCGATCAGCGCGGCGAGGATCGCTCTAGTGCCATGGCCGGTCTGTCCTCCGAGATCAGCTGCCTCAGTACGAGAGTCGGCGTTCGTAGCTGCGTCGTTCACGGCTCGGAGCGTACCGACCCCTTGGCGCGCCTACGCTGGCCCCGCATGGTCGCTGACGCGCGGATCAGCCCCCTGCTGACGTTCGATTGCCCGCGCTGCAAACTGGGCGTCCAAGAAGAGCACTACGGACCGTGCGACGCGTGCCGCGCACAGCTCCGCTGCACACAGGGACTCGACGCCAAGCATGAGGTCTTGGCCGACTACATCCCAAAGATGAACGTGACACCGAACGCGGTCGCTTCGAAGGAGTGAGCCGTCAGCGGCCGCACGCACGTGTTCGCTACTCGGGCCGCTTGCCGCGACCACGCGAATAGAATCGGAGCAGCGCCAAGGCGTGGGGCTGGTAGCGACGCAGCAGATGGCGCCATGGGATGAACTGCTGGTGGCGGCGGCCGAACCGCACCGTTTCACGAAGGTTCACATGGGAGCGACGATCGGTCAGTAGCCGGCGGACGTCGGCGACGGATGCAGTTCTCCCGAGCGCCAGCCCGGTTGACCCGCTTTCGTTCCACACCCGAGCGTGAGGGGAGACCTCGACGCCCCAGCCCGCCGCGCGAGCCCTCAGCACCAGGTCGACGTCGCCCCAATACTGCGGGAAGGCGGCCTCGTCGAACGAGCCGACCTCGTTCAGGCAGCGAACAGGAACAAGCATGGCGTGCCCGTCGATCATGTCCACGCTCCGACGGTGGTCGAACTGTCCGTGATCGACCTGGTCCGCGCCGTTGAACAGGAATCCCCGACTGCTGAAGTCGATCCCGACCCCGATCAGCCGTTGCATGCTCTGCTGCTGGAGCAGCTTGGCCCCCACGAGGACGCGCCGGCCCGCCGCCTGGCCAACCATGCGGGCGATCGCCGCGGGATCGACAACACAATCGTGATTGAGCGAGAGCACGAACTCGAAGGAGCCAGCCCGCGCCCACTGGATCCCGATGTTCATCGACGCCGACCACCACAGATTCCCGTCGCCGCGTCGCACAACGAGGGACGGCCATTGAGCCGAGGCGCTCTCGACGAACCCGTCGGTGGATCCGTCATCCACGACGACAACGGTCAACGCCACGCCGTCAGAGGAAAATACGGAGGCCAAGCAGCGCTCGAGAAGCGGGCCCGGATTGTGCACCGGGATCACCACGCAGACCTGAACGTGTCCGATCACGCCACCTTGGACTTCGCTCATCGGGGCCGAACTCTATTCCCGGAACCGCAACTGCCCGCCGATCGCGTACTTCATCTGCTTCTCGGCCGGCGCAGCGCCCAACGGACGCTCTCTGCGAGGACGTGGCGTCCTGCTTGGCCGACGAGCGAGGCTGCCGTTCGCAGCCACGCGAAAGCGGCCGGCCACGGGCCTGCGGGCGGCCGCAGGTCGGCGAGCTGCAGCGAGGCGAAGAGGGCGTCGCCCATCGCCGGCAGAGAGAACACCTCGACAACCCGTTGGCGCGCTGCCGAGCTCAATTGCGCCCGTCCTTCGTCGGACGCCATCATCGATCCAAGCACTGCGGCGAATCGGTCGGTGTCGATGATGGTGTTCCCCGACAGCGGGACGAGCACCCCGGTCCCCGGTGTCACCAGCTCAGCGTGTCCACCGACGTCGCTGGCTACAACCGGCAGACCCATGGACATCGCCTCGTACACCGCCAAGGATATGCCTTCCGCACTCGATGGAAGCAGGAGCACGTCGCCTGCGGCGTAGGCGGCGCGGACCGTCTCGGACCCACCCGCCCGGATCTCAAGGCGAACGCCCGGCTTGGCGGCTGCGCGGGTGCGAAGCGTCTTTTCCAAGGGTCCGGAACCCACGAAGAGCGCAGTGACCGGAGAAGCACCAGCAGCCCTAGCGATCGCGTCGAATGCCACGAGCGGCCGCTTGTTCTCGTCGAGCCGGGCCACCACGGCGATCACCGAACCAACTGCCGGCAGTCCAAGGCACTCCCGCGCCCGCGCCCGGTCGAGGTGGCGGCGGTCCCAGTAGTCGACATCGACGTTGCAGCGCACGATGTCGCACCGGTCGGCATTGGCCCCACGGGCCACCATCCAGTCTCGCAGGTGTCCCGACGCACACAGCGTCCGGGAAAGCCAGCGCTGCTGCCGGATCGACATCTGCGGGTAGCCGCCTCCCCGCCACTCGGGCTGTTCGGCATGGCAGTAGTCCACGATTCGGACGCCTGGCAGACACCGGTGCACATAGGGGATGAGCTCGTAGAGATAGCGGCTGTTGGAGACGACGATCACATCCGGGTCGAAGCCGCGCGCGAAACGGACGAAGGCCCCCGCCCGACGGGTAATCGCGACGGTGGTGAGGTCGAGCAAGGCGTCGACCCGCTCCTCGAAGTTCACCCGCCAACGATGCGCGCTCTCGACAGTTGTGACCATGGCGATGGCGACACCGCGTCGACGCAGTTGGTCGAGTGCATCCAACGCAAACTTCTCGGAACCACCGACGTCCATCCACGCCGTGACATAGAGCACACGCTCGACGCCCCGCCCCGGATCGTCAGTCATCGGTCGATATCGTAGGCACCTTGTCAAAAGCACCCCGCCCCTCGATCTGCATGGTCGTGGTAAAGCACTTCGATCCGATTGACAGCGGCTCGGTACTCCAGACCGCAGCACTTGCCTCGGCCCTTGCCCGGCACGGCGACCTCACCGTCATCGATCTCGGCTTCGAGATTCCCCTTCGCGCGCACCGCGGCCCTCGGTCCGGCGAACTCGGCGAACTTCCCTTCGGCGGCCACGCGCGCTATGTCCGGGGACCTGGAGAGGCTGCCTTGGCGTGGCTGCCCAAGGAGCACCGGAAGCGTCTGCGCCGGGACATCGGTCTTCCGCGGCTGCTCATGCCCCTCGAGGAAGTCAGCGCGTGGGCGCTCGAGCAGGTCCGCGCCGTCGGCGCAGATCTCGTCGTCATGGTGCAGGTCGAGTTCGCGGGGCCGATACTCGCAGGAGCCGGGTGCCCCACCGTGATGATGACTCACAACCACGAATCGTCCGTGGCCTGGGCCGATCTCCGCCGCACGAAGCGAGCGACCGTGAAAGGCGATCTCTTCCGAATGGGAAAGGTCCTGGCCTACGAACGGCGCGGCTTCCCCCGAAGCGAGCAGGTGTGGTGCGTCAGCAATGCTGACGCGAAGCGCTACGCCGGCAAACCGGTTCCCGCCGGGCGTCTGTTCGTGATCCCGAACATCGTCCCGCCTTCCGCCTTCCGGGCGACACCGCCGGTCGGTACGCCGGGGGTCGGAGTCTTCTTCGGCCATCTCGGCTACCCGCCCAATCGCGAAGCTGTGCTGACGATCATTGAAGTGTCACGAGATCTGCACGCGAGAGGGTGTGATCACGAGTTCCAAGTACTCGGCAATGGTGCCGACGACGCGCTGCGCGCCGCCGTAGCCGAGGCGCCCTCAGTAACGCTGCTCGGCTTCGTCGACGACCTGATGGCCGTGCTCGACCGCTCGGCTGTGGTCATCGCCCCGCTCGGCTTCGGGGGTGGCACGAAGCTCAAGGTGCTCGAGGCGATGGCCGCGGGCCGTCCCGTCCTCACGACCGATTTCGGGGTCGAGGGCATCGACGGGATCGAGAACGACGTGCATGCGGTCGTGCGGCCGCTCGGCGACGCCTTCACAACTCAGGCCGAGGACATGCTGCGCCACCCGGCGAAGTACCACGGCATCGGCACCGCCGGCCAAGCGCTCGTGCGGCGCGACTACAGCATGGACACGCTCGATGCGGCGGTCTCGGACGCGTTGGCACAGCTCACAGGCTGGCCATATTTTCAGAGCGGATGACGGGAATCGAACCCGCATTCTCAGCTTGGGAAGCTGATGTCCGACCATTGAACGACATCCGCAGATCAGGCCGGTGAATACTACTCCTGCACGAGCTCGACGAGCGTTCCGAACGTGGTCTTGGGATGGATGAAGGCCACGGTGGTCCCACGCGAACCTGGTCGTGGGAACTGATCGATGACCGCTCCGCCACCCGCCTTCACCGCATCGAGGGCGACTTGGCAGTCCACAACGCGATAGCCGACGTGGTGCAGCCCTTCACCCCGCTTCTCGAGGAACTTCGCCACCGGCGAGGAGGCGCTTGTCGGCGTCAACAGCTGGATGTAGCTGTCAGCCACCTTCAACAGCGCTTCCTCGACCCCGTCGCTGTCGACGACCTCGCGATGCTCGACCACGGCGCCGTAGGTCTCGCCGTAGTAGGCGATCGCAGCCTCCAGGTCGTGCACGGCGATGGCGATGTGGTCGATCTCGGTGAACAGCGGGTCAGGCACGTGACGATCCTTGCGCATCCATGAGGGCGTGCCTGCATCGAATCATCCGAACAAACGCTGCTTGACGGCCACCAGGCGTGGCAGCAGCGTCGGCGGGGTCGCTACGAGGATCGCGAGCCGAGCGAGCGCGAGAAGGTCGCGCCCCGTAACCCTGGGGAGCACTGGGTTGCGCCAGTTTGCGGCGACGATCCGCAAGAACGCAGCGGACACTCGCTGGCGCGCCTGACCGGTAATCGACCCCGCATGTTGCCGGTACAACAACACCGGCTCGGCGAGGTTCCCGAGCCGACCATAACGGGCAAGGTCGATCAGGAGTGCGTAATCGGCGCAACGCTTCCAGCGGGGATCGACCGTCAAATTATGCATGCGCGCTTGGCGTGCGTCGAAAAGCGCGCACGCGGTCCGAAACGGGTTGGTGCGCCGCATCATCGCCATGATCTCGTCGTGCGCGACGGGCAGCATGTCGCGCACGACACCGTCCGATCCGAACAAGCGGAATTCGCCGCTGACTGCGCTCAACCCGAGCGCGCGGGCTGCGAGAATCATCGACCAGGTCGAGCCGGGTGGGAGGAGATCGTCGCTGTCGACGGCCCGCAGGTAGTCGGCGTCCTCGAAGGATCGGGCGTGGTCGAGGACCGTCGCCCGTGCAGCGCCCTCACCACGTGCAATAGGTGTCTCGCGCACGTGCAGCGGGAGCGAGCCCAAGGCCTGATACTCCCTCGCCACAGTGGCGGAAGCGTCTGTGCATCCGTCATTCACGAGGAGGATCGACGCATCGATGGAACCGATAGCCGCGTCGGATTCGATGCTCGCGAGCAGCTCTGGGAGAAACGTTGCGTTGTTGTGATTCGGGATGCAGTACAGCACTCGAACGTGGATTGGATCGGCCTCCAGAGCAGCAATCACGGCGTGTCCAAGTGGTGCTGCACGGTCATCGACGGTCCGCTCTGTCCGGTCGTCCACCAAAATCAGCATAGGGTGAAGATTGCCCATGGCGCACGCCGCCGGTAGGTCATCTGGCTAAAGCCGAGACCGAAAGTGGACGACAGAAAGGCATGCCCTTGTTCTCCCGTACCTTCACGCTATTTAGCGCTGCCGCGGTTATCGCCGTACCGGTTCTCGTTCCGTTTAGCACCGGTATCGCCCAGGCAGCGTCGAACCCGACGGTCGCCATCGCTACTCCAACGGACACCTGGCAACGAGCGAAGCCGCTCGTGATCACCGGCACCGCCGCCGACGACCAGCAAGTGATCGGCATCGAGATGCAGATCTACCGTCCGAGCGACGGAACGTTCTGGAACGGCACGACCTCCAGCTGGTCAACAAGCTATCCGGCCTACGGGCAGCGCCCGCCGGCGACCATCACCTCCGGACGCAACACGCCGGCTGCAGCATGGACGTTCTCGTTCGCGCCACCGGAGAACTCGGGCAGTTACTACGTGCAGGCGGTCGTGTTGGACAACAACGGGACCTTCGGGGTTTCGGATGTACGCGGCTTCACGATCGATGGCGCGGCAGTCCCGACCACTACCGCCCCGACGCCAACCGCCCCGACCCCAACCGCCCCGACCCCGACCCCAACCGCCCCGACCCCAACCGCCCCGATCCCAGCTCCCACGACGCCAGCTGGCGCGACCCCGACCCTCGGGGTCAGTATCCTCGCTCCGGAGTCGGGATCGTTCGGCGCAACGCCGGTCCAGATGACGGGCGTCGCTACCGATGACGTCGCGGTCGCCAACGTCGAACTCCAGATCAGCCGTGGTGACGGCATGTATTACAACGGCGCGACCGGCACATGGACGACGTCGTATCCGCCGTTCGGACAACGCCCCGCGGCAACGATCACGAGCGGCCGCAACACGCAGACGGCCACCTGGACCTACGCTTTCAGCCCGTCGGCAACGACTGGGACCTACTCGGTTCAGGCCATCGTCCTCGACAACTCGTTCAACTATGACGTGTCGCCGCCCCGGTCCTACACCGTGAATACCACGGGTTCCCCGAGCACACTTCCGTCCGCGCCGACCACCGTGGCCGCCACCACCACCGTGGGCCCGACCACGACCCTGGCCCCCACCACGACCCTGGCCGCGGCCACCACGAGCACGCCAACGACCACGCGTGCAGTCACGCAGCCGCAGACCCTCGGCGTCACGATCGCCTCGCCCGATTCGGGTTGGTTCGGCGCGAAGCCGGTCGTGCTCACGGGATCGGCGACCGACGACTTCCAGGTCGCGAGCGTTGAGCTCCAGATCACCCGCGGTGACGGCAAGTTCCTCAACGGGGCTACCGGCACATGGAGCGCGGCGTACCCGCCCTGGGGCCAGCGCCCGGGCGCAACCATCACGAGCGGCCGCTTCACGCCATCGGCGCGGTGGACCTACTCGTTCAACCCGCCCGACGCGACTGGCAGCTACTCCGTCCAGGCGATCGTGTTGGACAACTCGTTCAACTACGCCACCACTCCCAGCATGTCGTACGTGATCAACACCACCGGGTCTCCAACAACGGCCCCGGCATCGCCGACCACGGTCGCAGCCGTGACTACCACGACAGCGCCGAACGTCACCACGACGGCGTACGTGCCACCGGCTCCTCCGACCGTCAACATCACGCCGCTGAATCCGAACTCCGAACTCGTTGGCACGAGCGGATTCAGCGCCTTCGGCGCCGTCTATGACCCCAGCCAGAGTCGAGGGGCAGGTGGCTCCTTCCGCTTCACCGCTCTCGACGATCGCATCCAATCGAGCGTCGTGCATGTCACGCCGAACACGCCGTACACGCTGACCGCCTTCATCAAGACTGATGCGTGGCCGCCGGGCAACCTGAGCATCTTCGCCCTCGAGTTCGACGCGTCGGGAGCGTTCGTCCGGCTGATCGAGACGTCGCTCACCACCGTCGGAGCCGGACGCCCGAACGTATGGCAAGAAGCGGCCACGGTGGTCCTCCCCGGCGACGGCACCAACTACATCTCCTTCGGGGCCAACCGTGCGGACCAGCAGCTGGGCTCCGCCCCCCTGTGGCTGGACGACATCGCGATTGTCCCTGGCGTCCAGGTTCGGGTGCCAAACACCGCGAAAACTGCGTTCAACGGAACGCAAACGCGGGTCGACAGCCTGGGCAACTGGGAGGTACTGGAGAACGGCGCCTGGAAGCAGTGGTTCCCGCTCTGCGTGGCCGCCAACGGCAACCGACCTAGCTACGACCCGCTCGCGGCTGGAGGCTTCAACTGCGACATCTGGGGAGGAGCTGGTGCCTACGGCGTTGAGAAAGCGAAAGCAGCGGGTATGCGCTCCTTCTTCAACCTCTCCCAGTACTACGCACCCAATGGATGGGCGTACCGGAACTGGGCCGACCTCGCAGCCCGCATCACCGATGTCAACAACAGCCCGGCCGCCGATGCCTTGGCTGGCTATTGGATGGACAACGAGGCGCCATTCGGAAGCTTCTCCGACTACGAGACGACCTCCCGGACGGTCCAGAACAACGACCGGCTCAATGGCCAGCGCCGCCGCCCGATCGTCCAGCTGATGAAGCCCAACTACGCGCGTTCCTTCACGAATGACGGCGTCGACTTCTCCGATGCCCTCGCCGCCTACACCCCCTGGAGCGAACTGTCGCTGAGGATCGGATCGGCCCTTGACGGGCAGAACCAGCCATCCACGATGTGCCAGCTGAGCGGAAGCGCAGTGACCATGCGCTCGACCATCTACAACTGCATCGCCCAGGGTGGCCGCGCGATCAGCTACTGGATGGACGGCGTCGCGGGTCAATCCTTCGGCGGCTTCCCGGTGATGCCCGTCGAGCAACAGCCGTGGTTCTCCGAGCTGCCGGCCCTGAGCCGAGAGTTGAATGCGCTCCTTCCTGTGATCCGCAGCCCGAGGTCGACCAGTTGGACGATCGCTTCCTCCACCGGAAACGACATCTCGCCGGTGTCATGGTCGACCCGCGAGAGCGGTGGCGTGGCCAACATCATCATTGCCAACCTCTCCGGAGCGGCTCAGCAGGTGACCTTCCAGGTCCAATCGAGCCCCTACGCGGTAGGCGAGGTGCGTGACTACTTCACCAACCAGCTGATCGGCACGGCCCAGAACGGGTCCTTCACCCTCAACCTCGCGGCCGCCGGCCTCTCGACGGGGACCATGGTCGTGAAGCTACTCCCGCGCTAAGCGAGGCAGTCTTCCCGCCGTCACGCCTTGGTGGCGTGGCGGCGGAACAGGGTGATCCGGTCCTCACCGATTTCTGCGCGCTTCTCTGGATCGTCGATTCCGAGGCCCTCCGTCGGGGCAAGGCAAAGCACTCCGATCTTGCCCTCGTGCAGGTTGTGGTGCACCTGGTAAGCCGCCTCACCAGTCTCCTCCAGCCGGTAGACGGCGGAGAGTAACGGCTGGATGCGGCCCTGCGAAATGAGCTTGTTCGCCGCAAATGCTTCTGAGTAGTTCGCGAAATGCGACGAAAGTATCCGCTTCAGCTTCATCCATAGGTGACGGTTGTCATACTCGATCATGTAGCCGCTCGTCGCTGCGCAGGTGATGATCGTGCCGGCCCGCTTCGCAATGAAGACCGATGCCCCCATGGTCGAGCGCCCGGGGTGCTCAAAAACGATGTCGGGATCCTCGCCGACAAGGCCCCGGACGTCGGCCCCGAGCCGACGCCACTCCTTCTCGTCCTGGGTGTGGTCATCCGACCAAAATCGGTAACCCGCCGCCTTGCGGTCGATCACGTGCTCGCAGCCCATCTCGTGCAGCAGGTCCACCTTGTCCGCGCTCGACACCACGCCGACGGGAGTTCCGCCGCCATTGAGCACATACTGGACGGCGTAGCCACCGATGCCACCTGTCGCCCCCCACACAAAGACAACGTCGCCCTGTTTCATGCGAGCACCGTTGCGCCCGACCAGCATTCGGTAGCTCGTCGAATTGCACAGGGCATTCGATGCGGCCTCTTCCCAACTGAGATGGCTCGGCTTGGGCATCAACTGGTTCGCCTTCACGACTGCGATGTCGGCGAGACCCCCGAAGTTCGTCTCGAAGCCCCATATCCGCTGATTGGCGGCGAGCATGGAATCATCGTGTGCGCTCGGGTCCTGGTCGTCGACGTGATTGCAATGGATCGTGACTCGATCGCCCGCACGCCAGTTGCGCACCGCCGAGCCGACTCTGAGCACGACGCCGGCACCGTCGGAGCCGATCACGTGGTAGGGCTGCGCGTGCCGACGACCCCATTCGCCTTCCCGGCCGAGACGGTCGAGGAACCCGAACGTCGGAAGGGGCTCGAAGATCGATGTCCACACCGTGTTGAAGTTGATCGAACTGGCCATCACCGCCACATACGCCTCATCGGGCGCGAGAGGCGGGAGCGGCACCTCCTGAACGTGAAGGCTGCGCCTCGGGTCCTTGTCGGCCGACGCCAGCCCCTCGAACATCGCCTGGTCTTCCCGACGGACCACGACCGCCCGGTAGGCCTCCGGCAGCGGAACGGATTCCAGGTCGTTGCCGGTGGCCCCCGCCGCGATAGCCTCCACTAGTGATTGCATACATGCACGGTAGCCCCTGCATATGCATGATTTTTATTCAAACGGACGGTTCATGATTGTGGCGCTCAAGGGCGCTCCGGCAAGTGTCGAAGCGATGCGAGAATGCGCGGGCCGAAACGTGGCCGGCACGGCCGCTCGGGCTGGTCGTGAGGGCAACATGGTGCTTTGCAGAAGTCGCTATCGACCACGCAGAGGCCCGAGGGAACAGGCCAGACAGGAGCAGCATCGAACGTGCACGTGTGCTTGGTGACGCCGTATCCGGCCAGTGACGAGGCCGTGCTGGGCGGCGTCGAGGCGGCGAGCCTTCGGCTCGCAACGGCGCTACTTGAACGACCCGACGTCCAGGTCACGATCGTCGCGCCTTCCGACTCGTCGCGTATCGAAGAGCGCGGAGGTACGCGGATCCACTGGGTCCATTCTCGGCCGGCGTTACTACCCGGGATCCTCCGATACTGGACCACGGAGCGGCGGGCACTGCTCGCCGAAGTCCGGAAGGTGAAGGCTGATGTCGTCCATGTCCAGGCGATCGCCGGCTGGGGCCTCGGCATGAGCGGCCCCCGGATCTTTCAGATGCATGGTGTGCCCGAGGAGGCGGTCCTGCACACGCAACGGCGCACCCGGCGGCTGTCGAGCCTCGTCCACGTGGCCGTGGAGCGCCGCGGCCGGCGCTCGTTCCCTTTGGTAGCCGTTGTCGGCGAGCACATGGTGTCGCGTTTCGCGTCGCACTTCACCGGCGACGTGCTTGTTGCCGAGAACACCGTTCCGGCCTCGTACTTCACGATCGAGCGCACACCAACGCCGGGGCGCGTCCTGTACGGCGGCGTTGTGTCACCTCGGAAGAACACCCTCGGACTGCTTCGGGCGTTCCGAAGGGTCCTCGATACGGTGCCCGGTGCCACGTTGCGACTAGCCGGCGATCGCACGAGCTTCGCCGCCTATGCCGACGAGTGCTCGCGCTACTGTGCAAACGCTGGCCTCAACGGCAGCGTGACGTTCCTCGGCCCCATTTCGATAGAGCAGATGCGCGATGAGCTGTCGCTGGCCCAGGCGATGGTCCTCCCGTCGTTCAACGAATCTGCGCCGATCATCATCTGCGAGGCCATGGCTGCCGGCGTGCCCGTGATCTCGAGCCGACGCGACGGGATGGTTTTCATGGTGGAGGAAGGGCGCACGGGGTTTCTGATCGAGCCCGACAACGAGGTCGCGATGGCCAAGTCCATCTGCGACCTGCTCAGTGACTCGGTCATGAACCACGAAATGGGAGTCGCGTCACGTTCGGTTGCGGCCGCCCGCTTCGCCCCGGATGTTCTCGCATCCACCATGCTCTCGTGCTACGACAAGGTCATCAGGTCACCGCAGTGAACGACAACGTCGGAACATTCGGGCGCCCGCTGGCCGCGGTCATGGATACCTGGCGGTTCGAGCGACGTACGCCCGCCGTCCAGATCGCACGCTCGATCCAATCGTTGTTCGAGCACACGTTCTACCGAATTGGCATCCGGGGCGCTTCGACCGTTGCGAAAACGGCCCTACGGTGGATTGATGACGACCTCGCGGTGATGGTCAACGGGTGTGAAGTGCACTTCGCGTTCCCAGCCTGGGACAGCTACTACGGGCACTACCTCTTCAATGGCCGGCCGTACGAGCCCGAGATCACACTGCTCCTGGCCCATCACGCTGCCAATGCCTCAGCGGCTTTCCTCGACTGCGGCGCCAACTACGGATACTGGTCCGTCCTGGCTGCGGGCGTCCTCCAGGGCGGCATCGCGGCTGTGGAGTTGAATCCGACCACCTACTCGCTCCTCGAACGCAACGCGCGTTCGGCGCTCCGCCCGATCGAAACCATCAACGCCGCCATCTGGGACAGCGACGGCGTCGGCATCGCCATCGACCGTACGGGCCCCAACCAGAGCCACAGCGCCGCGGCAGCGGAGGACCCCGCCAGTTCCGAGGTGCGTTCCCGATCGATTGACTCAATCATCCAGGAACACGGCCTGCAGGCCGCACACCTGCTCGTAAAGGTCGACTGCGAGGGTGCCGAGGTGCGCGCCCTCGCCGGGGCGACGAGAGCGGCGGAAGGCGGTGCCGCGTTCGTGCTCGAAGACCACGGCGCCGACCCCAATTGCACCGTTTCCCGGCACCTCTTCGACCTCGGGTGGAAGGTCGCCACCTTTGACGAGACGGCGCACTGCTGGACGCTGGTGGACACGCTGGATGCGGTCCGGGCAATGAAGACCGACGCGGCGCGGGGCTACAACGTGCTGTCATGGGCGCAGGAGTTGCAGCCCTCCCTGCGCGCGGCAACGCAACTCGACAGAGCATGACGAGCCAATCGGCGCGCAGAGCGGCCGGAACCAGCAGAAAGGCACGAAACACCAAATGACCGAACCCGACAATGCCCGCTCAACGGGTGCGGCCGCGGACTTCACCGATCAGGTCGTCGTGATAACCGGAGGCACCGGCTCGTTCGGCACCACCATGGCACAGCATCTTGCCGTTTCCGGCGTCAGAGAGGTCCGCATCTTCAGCCGTGATGAGGCCAAACAGGACCAGATGCGAAACCGCTTCACCGGCCAACCGTTCCGCTACTACCTCGGCGATGTTCGCGACTCCGAAACCCTCCAGCGCTGCCTCAATGGCGCGGACATGCTGTTCCACGCGGCGGCTCTCAAGCAGGTTCCCTCGTGCGAGTTCTTCCCGATGGAAGCCGTGCGAACGAACGTGGAAGGCAGCGCGAACGTCATCCGGGAGGCAATTCGGGCCGGTTTGCGATCCTGCGTAGGGCTGAGCACCGACAAGGCTGTCGCCCCGATCAACGCCATGGGCCTGTCAAAGGCGCTGATGGAGAAGGTTTTCGTCGCCGCGGCCCGCAGCGGTTCTGGCGACACCACGATCTCGGTCGTCCGCTACGGGAACGTCCTCATGTCGCGCGGCTCGGTCGTCCCGTTGTTCTTGAGCCAGCTCGAGGCGGGAAAGCCGCTCACGGTCACGAACGCCGCGATGACACGTTTCCTGATGCCATTGAGCGAGGCGGTCGACCTCGTTTGCCATGCGCTGGCCAACGCGGCGTCGGGCGACCTGTTCATCCGCAAGGCTCCCGGTGCCACCATCGCCACGCTGGCAGAGGCCGTGCAGATGATGGTCGGACAGACCACGGAGATCCAGATCATCGGCAACCGCCACTCCGAGAAGATGCACGAAACCCTCGCCACGGTTGAGGAGCTTGAGCGGAGCAGGGACCTCGGCGACTACCTGCAGGTTCCAATGGACGATCGCGACCTGAACTACGACCAGTACTTCACGCAAGGCGAGCAGTTTCACCACGACGCCGACTTCACATCCGAGAACGCCGTCCGCCTCGATCGCGACGGCGTGGCAGAAATGCTGCGGCGACTACCCGAGTTCCGGGGGGAGTCCTCGCTGTGGGCGTGAGGATCGGCGTCACCGGAGGATTCGGATTCCTTGGATGGCACACCTCGGCGCGCCTGCTGTCTCTCGGTGCCGAGGTCCGGAGGCTCGGCCGGAACGACCTTGAACACGGCGATGCACCCCTCGAGGGGCTCGACGCGGTCTGCCACTGTGCCGGGGTCAACCGCGGTGATCCCGCAGCGGTGCGCGCCGGTAACCTGGATGCCGCTGGCATGCTGACCGACAAGATCCGACGCGCTCGGGTCCGTCCCCGACGCTTGGTCTATGCCAACTCGACGCAGTCACTCTCGGATTCGCCGTACGGCAGGTCGAAGCGGGAGGCAGGCGAGGCACTCGCTGGGTTTTGCGCGGAGGAAGGCATCGAATACCACGACGCCACTGTGCCCAATGTGTTCGGTGAGGGCGGCCGCCCCTTCTACAACTCCTTCGTTGCGACGTTCTGCCATCAGCTGGCGGTGGGTGATCCGTGCACGGTTGTCCAGGACAGTGATGTCGTGTTGACCCACGCCCAGCAGGTGGCCGCCGCACTTGCGGATGCCGCCTTGCACGGCACGCCGATTCCGAACCCGATGCCCGGCACCCAAGCGACGGTGAGCGGCGTGCTTTCCCTGCTCGAGCACCAACTCGGCACGTACCGCAGTGGTGTGTTCCCGAACCTGGACGATCCCTTCGCAGTTGACATGTTCAACACGCTGCGGGCCGCGGTGTTTGCCGCGCACAGTCCAGTCATCCACTTCACGACCCATACCGACCCGCGCGGCTGGCTCGTAGAGACGGTCAAGTCGCACGGTGGCGGGCAGACCTTCGTGTCGAGCACCGTCCCCGGTGTCACCCGCGGCAACCACTACCACCTTCGCAAGATCGAGCGATTCGCTGTCGTCCAGGGGTCGGCGACGATCCAGATGCGTCGACTCTTCAGCGACGAGATCCAGACATTTCACGTGAACGGCGCTGACCCGGTTGCCGTAGAGATCCCCACTCTTCACACCCACCTCATCACGAACTCGGGCAACGATCCACTCCTGACACTGTTCTGGGCCAACGAGCTGTTCGATCCTGAGGCACCGGACACCTTCGGGCTTCCCGTCGTGTCGGGACCCGACCGGTGAAGGTGATGACGGTCGTGGGGACTCGACCGGAGATCATCCGGCTTTCGAGGGTCATCACGAAGCTCGAGGCTCGCTGCGAGCACGTCTTTGTGCACACGGGCCAGAACTACGACCCCCAGCTCAACGATGTCTTCCTCCGAGAGCTCGAGCTGCCACAACCCGACGTGCAGTTCGCACCTGACCGCTCGACGCTCGGCTCGTTCGTGGGGTCCGTGATGCGCGACGCAGAGACCGCCATTCTCGAACACCGCCCCGATGCGCTGCTCATCCTCGGCGACACCAACAGCTGCCTCGCCGCCTACATCGCGAGACGTCTCGGGGTAACCGTCTTCCATATGGAAGCAGGGAACCGATGTTGGGATCTCGCGGTGCCGGAGGAGACGAACCGTCGAGTCGTGGACCACGTCTCAGACTTCAACCTCGTGTACACCGAACATGCCCGCAGCAACCTCCTACGGGAAGGGATGCACCCGCGCAAGGTGTACCTGACGGGTTCACCGATCCGGGAGGTCCTCGACCACTACGGTCCCCAGATCCGCGCCAGCGACATCCAGGCACGCCTTGGACTGTCGCCGCAAGGCTATCTCCTCGCCAGCCTCCACCGTGAGGAGTCGGTGGACAAGCCCAAGGTGCTGAGACAGCTACTGGTTGGACTCGAACAGCTCGCTGAGGAGCACGCGTCGGACGTCATCGTGTCCACCCACCCGCGCACCCGCAAACAGCTCGATGCCCTGGGCATCGTCCCATCGGCGCGGCTCGTGTTCTCGCCCCCGTTCGGGTTCTTCGACTACAACGCGCTGCAGATGGGAGCCAAGTGCGTGATCTCCGACAGCGGGACGATCTCGGAGGAATCCATCATGCTGGGCTTCCCCGCCGTAACTCCGCGCAACGCGATCGAACGGCCGGAGGCCCTCGACGCCGGGGCCACGATCCTCTGTGGGACCACACCCGCGGGGCTCGTGGCCGCAGTGCAACAGGCGATGGTCGAGCGCTCCGCGGACACGACGCCGGCAACCCCACCGGAGTACAACGTGGCCAACACTTCCGAGCGAGTGGTGCGCCTCATCACCGGACTGACCACGCTGCGACGCCGCTGGGACGGCCTCACCGACGACTGAACTCCCACGATGGCAC
>JAYUDQ010000804.1:0-2952 GCA_043739745.1 Acidimicrobiia bacterium
GCCCGACGGTAGCGGCGGCGGTTCCGGCGGGACTGGTTGGGCCAGCCCGACACGATCACGAGTGCCAACGCGCCGGCGGCGATGGCCGACGGCACTCGCGTCGGCAACTGGGTCGGGATGCGCAATGCGGCCTGAGCGCTCAACGCGCCCGCCGCGGCGAGCAGCCACCGCATGCGCGACGACTGCCGCAACGAGACGAGGCCGCACCCGAGCCCGCCTGCGGCGAATGCGAGCGCGACCAGATCGCCGAATGATCCGATTCCACCGGCGACGACGGCAAGGGCGACGATGGCCGAGGAGACCAGGACAACCGTGCGCGAGGCACGCATCGCGGCGAGCACGAACACCGACGCGAACGCGATCCGCAACACGACGTCCGCGGCCAGCAGTGCCGTTGGATGGCCCGGCGAAACGGCACCGACGATGCTGGAAGCGACGACGATCCACGTCGAGCGCCGCTGCCACACGGAGGGGGGAACCGTCGTGCCGCTCAGACCGAGATCGACGGCCGGGATCGACGCCTCCCCGACCCACGGGCTCTCCTCCCGCAGCCCCGGCATCACCCGATCGTACCGCCCAGCGGGCCGGCTCGGCAGCCCTCGGCCGGTGTCAGGAATCGGGCGCAGCTACCGCGCCTTGCCGGGCGCCTTGCCGGGAGCCGTGCCGTTCGGCTTGCCGTTCGGCGAGGTGCCCGGAGCCGTATCACTCGGACTCACCGTCCCCGGAGCCGTATCGCTCGGATTGGACTTGCCGGGAGCCGTATCGCTCGGATTGGACTTGCCGGGAGCCGTATCACTCGGACTGACCCTCCCCGGACCCAGATCGCTCGGATTGGACTTGCCGGGAGCCGTATCACTCGGATCGGACTTGCCGGGAGCGGTATCACTCACTTTCCCGGGAGCCGTGTGTTTCGCTGGGCTCACCTTCCCCGGAGCCGTATCGCCCGGACTGCCGTGGTTCGGCGGCGTGTCACTCGGACTCACCTTCCCCGGAGCCGTGTGTTTCGCAGGGCTCAACCTGCCCGGAGTCGTGGCGGCCGTGGACGCCGCCGGAGACGTGCGTTTCACGGGGTCGGCGTCCGACGGACCCTGACGCACCGGCGACGAGGCACCTTTCGGGGACGGCGTGGACAGCGTGGACGGCGTGGACGGCGTGGACGGCGTGGACAGCGTGGACAGCGCAGACGGAGGGTCGGCGTCGTCGGATCGAGCAGGCAGCGTCTCCCCGGGCGCGCTCGTGTCGTGCCCGCCTGTGGACACACCGCCGGCGTGGCCCGCCGAGTTGCCGCTACCAGCGAGCGGGGCCGAAACCGGCGTCGAGCCGGTCGGTAACACCGCGCCGGGAACCGAGAGCCCCGCCGGAACCGTCGGCGTCGATGACCCGCCGACGAAGGACGACCCGACCGCATCCGCAACGGGCGTTGCGGGCTCGGCGATCGCCGACTTCACGACCGCGTCCCGTTCGGGGTCGGGAATCGAGAACGGTGTCAGCGTCCGGATGACCTCGGCGACGAGATGCTGCGCGGGTGCCGGCAGGGCGCCGGCCGCTCCCGCCACGGCCACTGAGCCGACTCCGACGAGCGCGACAAGTGCCGCCTTCGTCCACCGCCCGACCCGGGCCCGACCCGACCGATGGGGCCTCGCGACTAGCAACGGCACCACTGCGCCGTCGGCGAAGAGCACGGCCAGCGCCGCCGACGGAGGTGGCGCGGCACGGTGGCTCATGGCCCGGACGTCATCGACGAAGGCGACGACCCCGGTGAGCTCTTCACGGCCGAAGTGGTGCCCTCCGACGACGGCGTCGGCCGTCGCATCATCGAATCGGACGCGCCTTCGCATGCTCCTCTTGTTATCGCCACCGCGGCTCATAGGGTTACCCCCCTTCGAGGTTTCGCTGGATGACGGCCAGGCCGCGCCGCTGCAACGCTTTGGTTCCGCCGACCGAATTCCCGACCAGTACCGCCACTTGTTCGATTGTGAGGTCGAACAGGAGACGCAACAGCAGCACGTCTCGCTGAGCGGGGGCGAGGAGGCCACACAACCGCACCACCCGCTCGCTCGAGAGCCGGGCGAGTGCCTGTTCGGCGACGTCGGTGTCGGCTCGGTCCGGTCGCCCGCAATCGGCAACGACGGTCACCGGCCGGCGGCTCGTGCGCCGCCGCTGGTCGATGAGTCGCCGATGGGCGACGCTGAACACCCAGGTGCGGAACTCTGCACGCGAACCCGAGAACGAGGCGAGGTTCCGGAAGACGCCGAGGAAGACCTCGCTCGTCAAGTCCTCTGCGTCACGTTCGCCCTGCGCCCGGAAGTATCCCGCCACGGCCGGCGCCAGCCACCTGTAGAGCTCTTCGAACGACGTTCCCGTGCCGCGCTGCGCGGACGCGAGGATCGGCGCGAACGCGGAGTCGACCGACAGCGGATCTCGCCGTGGCCGAACGCTCGTCATCGTTCGCTTCTATCGACGGATCGCGGCGAAATCTGAGCCTGTCGAATCGACTCGGCGACGTCCACCCGGCGACGTCCACCCGGCGGCGTCCACCCGGCAAATCGTAGAGCGGAGGGTCCGAATGGTCACGGCACGAGGTGGGGCTCTGACACAATCGGAAACGGCGAGACCCGTTGAAGGAGCCCATGGAACGTTGGTTGGTCACAGGAGGCGCGGGCTTCATCGGGAGTCACCTAGTCGATCGCCTCTGCGATGACGGCATCGAGGTCCGCATCCTCGACGACTTCTCGAACGGGCAGCGGGCCAACATTGCGCATCACGGCTCGGGCGTCGAGCTCCACGAAGCCGATCTTCGCGACCTCGATGCGGTCCGCAAGGCGGTGCACGGCTGCTCAGTGGTGATCCATCTCGGCGCCCTCGGGTCCGTTCCCCGATCGATCGCCGACCCGGTGACAACGAACGACGTCAACATCGGCGGCACGCTGAACGTGCTCGTTGCCGCCCGCG
>JAYUDQ010000805.1:0-7630 GCA_043739745.1 Acidimicrobiia bacterium
AAATCGTCAACTTCCTGCTGCTGCGGGGCAACATCGGCCGCTCCGGGGCGGGCGTCTGCCCTGTGCGTGGCCACAGCAACGTCCAGGGCGACCGGACGATGGGGATCTATGAGAAACCCGACGCCGTGTTCCTCGATGCGCTGGACGCCTCGTTCGCCATCACCTCGCCCCGCCACCACGGCGTCGATGTGGTCGAGACCATCAAGGGCATGCGGGACGGGGCCATTCAGGTCCTGTTCGCCATGGGCGGGAACTTCGCCTCGGCCACGCCGGACACAGGCGTCACCTTCGCGGCCATGCGCAAGCTCCGACTCACCGTGCATGTGTCCACGAAGCTGAACCGCGCGCACGTCGTCACCGGTACGCAGGCGCTGATCCTTCCGTGCCTCGGCCGCACCGAGCTCGACCGCACCGGTGGGCACGAACAGCTCGTCACGGTCGAGGACTCGATGAGCGTGGTCCACACGTCGCGTGGCTCGCTGCCGCCGGCCTCGCCGCACCTGCTGAGCGAGGTCGACATCGTGTGCCGCCTTGCCAGAGCCGTCCTCCCTTCGGACCACATCGCGTGGGAGGCGATGGCTGCGGACTACGATGTAATACGTGCACATATCGAATCGGTGGTGCCGGGATTCCGCGATTTCAACGCCCGGGTGCGCCGTCCAGGAGGGTTCACGCTCCCCCATCCGCCCCGCGACGAACGGCGCTTCACCACGACGAGCGGCAAGGCTCGATTCACGACGAACACATTGGAGATTCTGAAGGTCCCGGCTGGGCACCTCCTTCTTCAGACGGTGCGCTCACACGACCAGTACAACACCACGATCTACGGCCTCGACGACCGCTACCGCGGGGTGAAGAACGGCCGCCGCGTGTTGTTCGCGCACGCCGACGACCTGGCCGCGCTCGGGTTTGCCGACGGCGACATCGTCGATCTTGTGGGGTTGGCCGAAGACGGCCTCGCCCGGCGAGCACCGAAGTTCCGCCTCATTGCGTATCCCATTGCTGTCGGCACGTGTGCGGCCTACTTCCCCGAGACGAACGTGCTCGTTCCGCTCGACAGCGTGGCCGACCAGAGCGGAACGCCGACATCGAAGTCGGTCATCATCCGGCTCGAAAAGACGGCCGGCTGAGCACTGGTGACCTGGACACCGTCCACCGATGTCGACGTGTTCCGCCGGCCGGCCGAGCTCCTCGGCGTGGCCGACGAGGCGATTGCCGTCGGCGCGAAGTCGCTCTGGCTGCAGCTCGGCCCCATCGACGACGAGGCGGCACGCCGCGCCGACGCCGCCGGTATGAAGGTCGTGATGGACCGCTGCCTGAAGATCGAGCACGCCCTCCTAGCGGCATAGCCTTCGGAACGAGTTCTTTCCGAAACGAGGCCTGCCATGGCTGACCGCACGTCCTACCTACCCGGCACGCCGTCCTTCGTCGACATCGGCAGCCCCGACGTCAACGCCGCCGCGGCCTTCTACGGCAGCCTGTTCGGCTGGGGTCACAACGACCTCGGGCCGGATGCGGGCGGCTACGGGATGCTCACGATGCGGGGCCGTTCGGTGGCCGGAATCGGGCCGCAGCAGAGCCCGGACATGCCGCCGTACTGGACCGTGTACATCACCGTCCCGGACGCTGATGCTTCTGCGGCCAAGGTGAGCGCCGCCGGTGGAACCGTCGTCGTCCCGGCCATGGACGTCCTCGATGCGGGCCGCATGGTCGTCTGCCAGGATCCCACTGGCTCGTTCTTCTCGATCTGGCAGGCGAAGGAGAGCATCGGCTGCGAAATAGTCAACGAGCCCGGCTCGTTCTGCTGGAACGAGCTGGCGACAACCGATCTCACGACGGCCAGCGCCTTCTACACGGCGGTGTTCGACTGGGGAACCGACCCCGGCTACGACGGCGCCTCAGCGGCCGCGTACACGGTCGGTGGCGAGATGGTGTGCGGCGCCCACGTCGCCGGCGAAGGCGAGTTCCCGGCATGGTCGGTGTGGTTCGCCGTCAAGGACTGCGAGGCCAGCGCGGCCAAGGTCACCGAGCTCGGCGGGTCGGTGTTCGTGCCGCCGAACGACATGGGCTTCGGCATCGGCGCGGTCGTGGCTGATCCGCACGGCGCCGTCTTCGGCATCGCCAAGCTTCACGCTCCCGCCTGACCGTTCTGCGCGCCCGCGCACGTCCGAAAATCGAACTGACGGCGCGAGATGCGCTAGGAACATTGCCGACATCGTCCGGCCGGGTGGTCGGACACACCGTTCAGAAAGTCTCAGGGGCCACTCCCATGCGCGAAGCAGTCATCGTTTCCTATGCCCGTACCGGGCTGGCAAAGTCGGCCCGCGGCGGCTTCAACATCACCGCGCCGATGTCGATGGCAGCCCATGCCGTCAAGCATGCGGTCGAGCGGGCCAAGGTTGAAGGCGCCGACGTCGAAGACATCTACATGGGCAACGTCGCCCATGGAGGCGGCAACATCGCCCGCCAGGCCGGCCTCCTCGCCGGTCTGCCCATCACCACGTCGGGTGCGACGGTGAACCGCTTCTGCTCGTCGGGCCTCAACACGATCGCGCTTGCCGCCAACACCATCACGCAGGACGGCGCCGACGTCATGGTCGCCGGCGGCGTCGAGTCGATCAGCATCTCGGGTGGCGGGGGCGGCGGTAGCGCGGCGATCGATCCCCGGCTGACCGAGGAGTATCCGGCGATCTGGATGCCGATGATCGAGACGGCAGACATCGTCGCCGAGCGTTACAAGGTCAGCCGCGAGTCGCAGGACATCTACTCGCTCGAATCGCAGCGACGGATGGGCGAGGCCCAGCGCAACGGACTGTTCGAAGACGAGATCGTCCCGATGAAGACGCAGATGAAGCTCGTCAACAAGGAGACGAAGGAGGAGACGATCGTCGACTACATCGTCGACCGTGACGAGTGCAACCGTCCCGAGACCACCATCGAGGGTCTGCAGAAGCTGCAGCCTGTCCGGGGTGCCGGCAACTACATCACCGCGGGCAACGCCAGCCAACTGTCCGACGGTGCTGCGGCCGTCGTGCTCATGGAGGCCAAGGAGGCCGAGCGCCGCGGCCTCGAGCCGATGGGTGCCTTCCGTGGGTGGGCCGTCGCCGGCTGCGCGCCGGACGAGATGGGCATCGGACCGGTCTTCGCCGTGCCGCGCCTGCTCGCCCGCCATGGCCTCACCGTCGACGACATCGACCTGTGGGAGCTGAACGAGGCGTTCGCCAGCCAGTGCCTGTACGCCCGCGACACGCTCGGCATCGACCCGGAGAAGTACAACGTCAACGGCGGCTCGATCGCCATCGGCCACCCCTTCGGCATGACGGGCGCCCGCCTCACCGGCCACATCCTTCAGGAGGGCAAGCGACGTAAGGCCAAGTGGGGCGTCATCACGATGTGCATCGGTGGCGGCATGGGTGGCGCGGGACTCGTCGAGATCTACTGATCGTCTGCGGTTCCTGGGTGCACTTCTCGCTTGTGACCCGCAAATGTTCCCTCGTAGCCTCCTCCAATTCTGAGATATTACGGCTTTCAACTAGATATCTATTGAAACCGGCATCCACCGTGCAGCGAACCCTTCATCGTTGGCAGCGGCGCGCCGATCAATAGAATGTGACGGCCACTCCGCCAGCCCAAGGTGCAGAGGGAGCGCGGAGCGGCCCGAAGGGGGCATCCGAGCCGTTCGACCGGGTGCATCCGCGCACGATCGGTTGGGTCGGGACGACCGCCATGGCGATGGGTGGCAGCAACCAGATGCTGTTCTTGGTGGGTGCGTTGATCGCAACCCAAGGGACGGCGGCCGTTCCACTTCTTGCGATCGGTCTGCTGATGTCGTGGGCGGCACTGCCGGGGTGGACGGAACTCGTCTTGATGTGGCCGGACCGTGTCGGCGGTATTGCGGCAACCTGCGCGGAGGCGTTCAAACCGTATTCGCGTGTCCTGGCCAACCTGGCGGGCACGTGTTACTGGTGGGGATGGGTGCCGACCTGCGGGCTGACCGCACTGCTGTCTGCGTCGGCGTTGCACCAGTGGTACTTGCCGGGCATCCCGGTGAAGCCGTTGGCGGCGGGCCTCGTCGTCGTCTTCACGGTGGCGAACCTGGCCGGTCTACGCCGGGTCACGACGTTGGCCGTGATCATGGCCTCGGGTTCCGCAGCCCTGGCCTTGTTCTCGGCCCTACTACCAGTGCTCGCCGGGAACGTTGACTGGCACCGAGCTGCGTCGTTCCACCTTGACGTGCCCTTCGGAGGATCGTTCGGGAGGCTGACCAGCGCGATGAGCGGGCTGTACCTCGTTGGGTTCGCGGCACCGGCGTTCGAGGCCGCGGCGTGTCACGTCGGCGAGACGATCGACCCGGAGCGCAACGTGCCGAGAGCGATGTACGCCAGCGCAATCATGGCTACGTTGTACTTCCTGGTCCTTCCGCTGGTCTGGCTCGGTGCGCTCGGACCGAAGGGGATGGCGGGGGATCTTGCGGCCACGCTCGGCCCAACGTTCGCGCCGATGTTTGGTGCGTTCGCGAAGGCAGCGGCGGTGTGGTTCATGGTGCTCAACATGTTCCACGGCACCCTCACCCCGATCACCGGTGTGGCCCGCACGCTTTCCCAACTCGCCGAGGACGGACTTCTCCCCCGCGTGCTCGCCCGCCGCACCCGCACCGACGTGCCCTGGGTCGCGTCCGGTCTGACTGCGGTCATGGCTATTGGGTTCCTGGTCGGTGGAGACCCCGTCTGGGTGATCGCCGCGGCAAACTTCACCTATCTGATAGGCATCTCGCTCCCGAGCCTTGCGGTCTGGCTGCTGCGACGAAACGAACCCGACCGGCCACGCCTCTACCGGGCGCCTCGGGGGACGATCGCCTTGGGGCTTGTCGCTGCCTCCGGGTGGGGGCTGGCAACGGTGTTCGGGTTCGAACAGTTCGGGATGCCGACGGTGCTGTTCGGACTCCTCCTGGCTTACTCCGGTGCCGGCGCTTACGCGTGGAGGCAGCGCAGCGATCGAGCCGGTGTGGCGAATCCGATCAAGCGCTCGCTGCATCTGAAGCTCACGGGGGCGATGCTACTTGTGCTCGTTCTCGACGGGTCCGGCTACCTACTGGCCGTGAGTCATGTCGGCTCGGAGGACCCGGCACTTGTGACCGTCCTGCAGGACATCTTCGTCGTCGTTGCGATACTCACGGTGACCGTCGGCCTGGTTCTGCCGGGCATGATCGCGAATGGAGCGACCGAAGTCGCCAATGCTGCCGATCGCCTGGTGAGCGGCACGCTCGCCGACCTGACTCGGGCCATGCGGGCGCTGGCCAGCGGCGACCTCGAGCAGGCACGGGCAACGATCGAGACGCAGCACGTACGAATACAATCGGCTGACGAGATCGGGGCCATGGCCGCGAGTTTCAATGTGATCATCGACGAGACGGCGCGTGCGGTGCGGTCTCTCGACGGCGCGCGTGAAGCGCTCCAGTCTCATCGCTCTGAACTCGAGCAGCTCCTCGCGGCACGGACGTCGCTCGCCGCCCAACAAGGAGAGGTCGTCGAGCTCGGACGCGTCGCGCTGGCCAGTTCTGATCTTGATTTCGTCCTCTCCCGGGCGGCTGCTGTCGTCGTGGCCATGCTTCCTGCCGATCGGTGCGAGATCGCTGAAAGGCAGCCCGACGGCGTCGTTACGTTCTCGGGGGCGACCGATGCGACGCACTGCCCATCCCCGATTCGTTCCACGGCGCGACGCGAATCGCTCCGGAGCCTCGAATCGGCGACTGCCCCGTTCGAACTCGACCAAGGTCTGCGCGAAGCGATCTTCGGCGAAGGCCTAGAGGCGCTCGTCACAGCCTGTTCGCCGATACGGACCAAGGATGGGCTCTTCGGTCTTCTCCTTGCCCACCGAGTCGATCCAGCCGGGTTCAGCGCTGAGGAGTTGGCCTTCCTCGCCAGCGTGTCCAGTGTCGCCGCTTCGGCGGTGGAACGAATCTGTGCCGAACGAGAGCTCAACTTTCAAGCGCTCCACGACCCACTCACCAAGCTTCCAAATCGCGTCCTCTTCGCCGATCGCCTCAACAGCTCGCTCGCAGAGCTCGATCACGTGGCAACGAAATTGGCGGTGCTGTTCATCGACGTCGACCAGTTCAAAGTCGTCAACGACAGCCTGGGGCACGAAAAGGGCGATCGGCTGCTCGCGCTCATGGCCGAGCGATTCACCAGTGCACTCCGTCCCGGCGACACCGTCGCTCGCTTCGGGGGCGACGAATTCGTCGTACTCGCACGCAACATCCGCGACGAGGCTGACGCGATCGAAATCGTCAACCGCATCCACAAGTTGACCCGCGTCCCGGTCACCCTCGACGGTCGCGCCCACTTCGTTACTGTGAGCACGGGAATCGCGATGGCCGAAACCGCCGGCGTGCAAGCCGTCGATCTCCTCAGGGACGCCGATGCCGCAATGTACGAAGCGAAGAGAACCGGTCGGGATCGATCCGTCCTGTTCGCTCCCTCCATGCGCACCAAAGCCGTTCGCCGCTTCGACACCGAAGCAGAGCTCCGACGGGGCCTCACGAACGGCGAGATGCGCGTCCACTTCCAAATCATCGTCAATCTCCAAACCGGCGAACCGGAAGGCTTTGAAGCCCTTGCCCGCTGGCAGCATCCGGCCAAAGGCATGATCATGCCCGTCGACTTCATCCCTATCGCCGAAGAAACTGGCCTCATCGTGCCACTCGGAGAATGGGTACTTGAGGAAGCCTGCCGTTTCACCCAGCACCTACGCACGACTGTGCCGGCACGGTCAGACCTCACCGTCAGCGTCAACCTCTCGGGCCGCCAGATCGTGCAACCGAACATCGTCACAACGGTTGCCGAAATCCTGGAACGAACTGGACTGGACCCGGGTCGGCTCGTACTCGAGATTACCGAGACCGTCGCCATGAGCGACGCCCGATCTGCCATCGCAGTCCTTGGTCGACTGAAGGGGCTTGGTGTCCGTCTCAGCATCGATGACTTCGGCACTGGTTACTCGTCGCTGAGCTATCTGCAGAAATTTCCCGTCGACTTCCTCAAAATCGATCGTTCGTTCGTCGAATCCCTGAACGCCACCGATGACTCACGGGCAATTGTCCAAGCGATCATCACACTTGCCCACTCGCTCGGCCTTCAGACGATCGCAGAGGGAACGGAAACATCCGAACAGGTCGATATTCTTCTCGCGATGGGCTGCGACAAGGCACAGGGCTACCTGTACGCCCGGCCGCAGGCGGCTGACTCTCTGACCATCGACCTGCTGTCGTTCAGTCCTTCGCCGCCGCGCCAGTCATGCACTTCGCCGTAGCGATCACCGGCACGCGCGACCTTTGCTGCGCCGGGCCCGCCGGAACTGGTATGCCAAAAGCCGATAGTCAGCTGCTTCATCGGAACGAAGCCGGGGCCGCAACGAACCACGATGACAGCGAGAGGCCTGGCCGCCCGCCCTCGACGACGTCGGTGCGGTATCCGGCCGAGCAGCCACCGCCCGCGCCGTGGGTGAGCCTCGGTGGGAGGAGCGTGCGACGGAAGGCGGCCTCGAATCCCTGCACAGGCGGAGGCGGGCCCCGCCGCCATCAGATGCCGTGGGCGATGCAGGACTCGAACCTGCGACCCCCGCCGTGTGA
>JAYUDQ010000806.1:0-7611 GCA_043739745.1 Acidimicrobiia bacterium
GTTTCAGGCGGGAACGTCGACCATGCTGGCGAGCATTGCTTCGAGGGCGGCGTGGTCGGGGCCGACGAAGCGGTCGGCGTCGGGCGCCAGGGCCAGCGAGTCGACGAGGACGTCGAGCATGGCGCCCGGGGCGGGTGGGAGGTGGCTGCTGCACACCATGGTCGGCTCGATCGCCCGCAGCTGGGCGAGGGCGTGGCCGAAGGTGTCGCGGTCGACGTCGTGCACCCAGGGCGAGTCGATGGTCGCCCAGCGCACCTGCCCGGCCCGTAGCTCGTCGGGGTCGATGTCGGCGGCGGTCTGGGGGACCGCTGGGAGCAGGGCCCCGAAGCAGTCGGAGCTGAACAGGATCCCGGTGCGGTCGTCGACGAAACCGGTCGTGATGGGGTTGTCGTAGACGGGCGGCTTGACGGCGGTTAGCCGGCGGTCGCCGAGTGTCACGGACTGGCCGGGGTTGACGAGGTGGACGCGGTCCATCGGCAGCGGCGTCGTTGAAAGCCGCATGATGCCGACGCCGAGGAACGATGTGATCACCCGCAGGTAGGGATTGGCATCGAGGAGCGTGGCGAGGGAGCCGATGTGGTCGAAGTCGGTGTGGGTGAGCCAGATCCAGCGGATGTTGCTCGGATCGATCACCGACGTCAGCGCCGACATGAACTCGGGGCCGCCGGCAACGGTGCCGGTGTCGACGAGGACGGGCTCGCTGCCGTGCAGCACGAACGCGTTGATGGCGAGCGAGCCGAGGGCGGGGATGTCGGCGGTCGTTGTGATCACATCGACGCCGGGGGTGGCCGTGTAGCAGGTGGTCATGACCCGGCCTCCGTGTGGGCCTCGGTGTGGGCCTCGGTGGGAGCTGATGTGCCCTGATGCTCGGCTTCGGCCGCTGCCTTCAGGCGTTCGAGGGTGGTTCGCATGCCTTTGAGCAGCTCCTTGTGGCGGTTGGTGGGCACGTCGAGGATACGAGCCCATGTCGGGATCCACCGCACCTCGTAGCCCTCGCTCACCCTGGTGCTGCTGTCGCCCTGGGACTCGAACCGGTAGCGCCATACGGTGGACTCCCGGCCGCCCTCGTCGGTGACGAAGGCGAACTCGCGCCCCGGATCAGCGACCAGCACCCGGCCGTGGCGCGAGTAGCGGATGCGCCGCCCGGGTCCCACTGCGTTGTGCCCCATGAAGGTGGTGCCCTCCACAGTGATGGTGACGTCGCCCTCCCAGTCGACGCTCTCGCACTCCGGGCTCCACGCCCCGATGCGGGGCAGGTCGGAGACCATCGCGTACAGCGCGTCGGCGCCGGCTTCGATGTCGAGCTCAACGTGGTCTTCGGTCAACCACCAACGCTGGTTCTTCGGTGCCATCAGGTGCCTCCTTCTCGTTTGGACATTCCAGAAGCTAATATGCTTAGCTATTGCTGTCAACAGAATCTTCTGCTACAGTACGCGTATGTCGTCGATGGCCGAGGTGACCGCCCCCGCACCAGGCGAACGTCGAACCCGGCGGCGCCAGGAGACCATCGAAGAGATCCTCGCCATAGCCGATGACGTGATGACCGAGGAGGGCGTCAACGGCCTCACCCTGTCGGAGGTCGCCCGTCGGCTCGGGGTGAAGCCGCCGTCGATATACAAATACTTCGACTCGCTCCTCGCCATCTACGACGCCCTCTTCGAACGTGGCCAGCGAACCCACCACGAGATCATGCGCACCGCGATGGCCCAAGCCGAACCCGGCCTCGACGCGCTCGCCGCCGGCCTCGAGGCCAGCGGCCGCTGGTTGCTCGCCCACCCGGCAACCGGCCAACTGCTGTTCTGGCGCCCGGTCCCCAGCTTCCAGCCGACGCACGAGGCCATGGCCCCCAGCGTCGAGATGGTCCGACTCCAACGCCAGGCGCTCGCCGACGCCGCAGCAGCAGGCCAACTCGGCGCCGGTGCCGACTCCGACGAGGCGCTCTGGGTCACATCGATCCTCATCACCGGCATCATCGGCCAGGCGATGGCCAACGAACCCGGCCTCCCCTGGGGCGAGGGCCGCTTCAGCCCACTGCTCCCCAAGCTTCTCCGCACACTCGCAGCCCTCTACCCCCCGAAACCCGCCCGCCGACGGTCGTGAAGCATTGCCGCCCAGGTCGCTGACCCCTCAACCCGAACCACGGCTCGGGTTGCGCATCGACCACTGACACATCTACCCCAGAACGCGTCGCGCGAGCCGCACGTCGCGTAGGGCGAGTGCCGTTCCGGGACACTCCCTAACGACGCTCGATAGCCCGCCCGGTCGCCAAGAGACCACTGCACTCGGAGGCCCATACGAGCGGGTCCACCATGGCGTTTCCAACCGCTCCAAGCGCGCCTGCTCAGATCCCGAATTTCGAGTACGACTCTTTGGCAGCCAGGATCACGTGATCCTCGATCGCGTTCTCACGATCGACATTGGCGAGCGCGTACTCAGGTGACGTCATCATCGAGAGGAACGCCGCACGCGACGGGTAAAGAACCACGACGACCCAGTCCCAACGGCCGTCGCCGAGGTCTCCAACAGCCGCACCCTCGACGTGGCCGGCCCACAAAATGGTTCCGCTCACCCGCTTGAGCAATGGCATATCCGCCTTGCTGTAGCGGGAGTATGCATCCCATCCGCTGCCGTTTCCATCAAGCGAACGCTCACGGAATCGAACCAGGTTGACCATCACAACGGGACCATCATCCGGCAACGACGACACAAACTGATGATTCAGATCCTTTGGACCTTTCGACACCGATTGCCACCTTTCCTGATCGTCCACCACGACCTCAGCCTAACAACGCAAACCGGTCCTTGTTCGTTGTTCCGGACCCTTGCCGCTCGCCTACTGACGCTCAGTATCGCCGCTCGCTCTGCGTGCCGAGGTCCTCGCCGGAGCCACTCGGAAACGGCCCGGTGCAGTGCTGGATGCGACCAGATCCCTGCGGTTAGGGGTACCACTGCGAGCCCGGCAGCTATTCGGTGACGAGGGTCTCGGTGTCGTCGGTTTGTATACGGTGGGCCGGTGCTCATTCTGTCGTCGGCCGTTACGCAATCGTTGCTCGACCCCGATCGCTTGCGGCATGCTGTCGCGTCCGCGATGGTGGAGCTCAGCGCCGGGCGTGCCTCGATGCCGCCACGGATCGCGGCCTACGTGAAGGAGCGGGGCGGGTTTGTGGCGGCGATGCCGGCGTATCTGCCAGCAACTGGAATCGTTGTGGCCAAGCTCGTCAGCCTTTATCCGGGAAACGCCGGCACCGCGTTGGCGACGCACCAGGCGATCGTGATCGTGTTCGACGCCGCGAACGGTCAGCCGGTCGCGCTGCTTGATGGCACCTCGATCACCACCGCGCGAACAGCCGCTGGCTCGGCACTTGCGACCGACCTACTCGGGCGGCTTGATGCGACTGTGCTGGCGATCGTCGGCACGGGCGTGCAGGCACGCGCCCACGCCCACGCCGTCGTCCGCGTCCGGCCTTTCCGTGAGCTGCGGATCACCGGCCGCGATCCCGCTCGCACCGCAGCCCTTGCGTCGGAAGTGCGTGGTGTCCTCGACGTCGAGATCGTCGTGGTCGCCAACGCAGCGGAGGCGTGCGCGGGCGCCGATGTCGTGTGTCTGACGACCGGCTCCGCCGAGCCGGTCATCCACCGCGCAGACCTCGCGCCTGGAACGCACGTGAACTCCGTCGGGTTCGAAAGCGCCGGAAGAGAGATCGATTCGGCCACGGTGGCCGACTCTCTGGTCGTGGTCGAATCGCGGGCGTCTGTGCTCGCTCCGACGCCTGCCGGCTCCTACGACTTGCGTATACCGATCGACGAGGGTCTCTTCGATCCCGGCGATCTGGTCGAGATTGGTGAGCTCGTCGACGGTACGGCGGCCGGGCGTACGTCGGCGGAGCAATTGACGCTCTACAAGTCCGTCGGAGTCGCGGTCCAGGACGCGGCCGCAGCGGCGCTCGTCCTCGCCGGCGCACGCCAGGCCGGACTCGGCCTCGAGATCGACATCTAGGCAACCCCACCCGGACGGTCCTGGTAGGGGCGACCTACCGTTGTGCCGTTCGACGATACGCATCGAACGGAGGCGGGCGTCGTTGGAGCAAACGTTTAGCCGATGGGCAGCTAGGTCAGCGATGTGATCGGTATCGTTCCCGCATGGGTCCGTTGCAGCGCCCGGTGCTCGAAGCGTATCTGCGCCGCCTTTCGCTCGATGCCGAGCCTCCCTCGGCCGAAGCATTGACGCGACTCCATCGCCGCCATAGCGAACGCATCCCGGACGAGACGCTGTGGATCCACGGCAGAGAGCGGTTGGGGCATCGATTCGTACGACGCAGCCGCGCGGATCGCTTTCCGACGTCGCGGGAACCACCTCGTCGTAACGGTGGCCGACTTGGTCACCGACGACAACCCCGGGGGCGATTGGTACGTCGACGTCGGCCTCGGCGACGCGCTCCACGAACCAATTCCGCTGCGATCCAGCTCGGTCCGCCAGGGTCCCTTCGAGCTCGAACTCCAAAAGACCACCGACTCGACACTGAGCGATTGACACCTCCTTCACGACCGAACAGGCGGGTTCACCGGCATGTCGTGGCGCACCGGAGCACCCGACCCAGCACTGCTCGCCACCCAACACGAGTGGCTATCGACCTCACCCGACTCCGGCTTCGTCAAGCTCGGCCTCGCACAAACACGCGACGCCACCGGCGTCGACGTGATCCACGGTCTCATCGTCAAGCGCATCGGCAGTCGCGCCAACACCGGTGTCGCGTTGGAAGACCGTCGCACATGGTTCACGGCATTGGGCGACCTGTTCGGGCTGACCTTCGAAGCGAGCCCGCCGGGCACAACCGACCGGCTAGGGGAACGTACCGTCTCCGCGCACCAAACATGGCAAACATCACAACAACAAACCTGACCTACCGCCGAGCGCCCTATTGCCTTCGACGGCCGGACCGACAGCCGGTCAGGCACACGAGTTCCTACCGCGTGTTCGGTTCAGTTCGGGATCGGTACGAACCTCTTCAGCTTGCCGCTCGCCTGTCGGGGGAGCGCGGCCAGTATCTCGATCGCCACTTGCGGATAGGCAAGACCAAGCGCACCGAGCGCAGCGGTGATCTTCGCGTGCAGCGCTTGGACGTCGACGGTTCCTTCGGCAACGACGATGCCAATCGTGGCACCGCGCGGGGTCTGTCGGACCTGGTACTCGATGATCGCACGATGCTGGCTGAGCGCGGCGCGGAACACGTGCGGGTGGACGCTCAGCCCGTTCGCGTACTCGAACGTGTCGTCGAGACGACCTTGTGGATCCTCGATGCGTCGCAAGCTCGACCCGCACGGACACGGCCCGTCGATCAGGGTGACCTGGTCGGTCACCTCGTAGCGAATCAACGGCTGCGTGCGGTTGTAGAGGTTGGTGACGAGTACTCGGTGCGACAGCACGCCTGGGGCGACCGGTCGCCCGTCGGCGTCGACGGGTTCGAAGATGCTCAGGTCGTCGGGCAGATGGATGCCGTGGCCGCAGACGCCGGTGAAAACACCCTCCGACATCGCATAGCCGTTGGCGAGCGGCGCGCCCCAGGCCTCATCAACCACCTGCCTGGCTTCGGGCAGGAGCGGTTCGGAGATCGCGATGACACGCCGCGGCGCGATGCGCAGCCGGCCGCTCTGCGCCTCCAGAGCGAGGCGCGGGAGAAAGGAGCTGTAGCTCATCAGCACCGTGGGTTGCAGCGTGTTCAGTCCGGCCACGATCTTTTCGAGCGCCAAGCTGACGGGGAACAGATGCCGGGCGTTGTCCCCGACGGAGAACGTCTTGCTGAGCGCAGCCGAGATGTGCGTCGGGCTGGACGCGGCAACGACAGCGATGACACGTCGGGTCTCGGCAAGGGTCGGGTCGCGGTTCCAGTCCCGCACTTGGAAGCGAACGTTTGACGCGTAGCAGATCGCCCACGCGTCCCATCCGTAGACGAACACGCCCCGGAGGCCGGACGACCCGCCGGAGGCAACGACCTGGAACTCTCCGAACAGATGGTCCCCGGGGCTCTGGGCGAGGTGGTCTTCACACAGCTGTCTGGAAAGGCGCGGGTCGGTCACGATCGAGTCGAAGTTGTCCATCAGGTCGGTCTTCGTCATCACCGGCAAATCGACGATGTCACGATCAGACAGTGAGCCGACGTCGATACCCTCGAGCCTTCGACGATGCCACGACGAACGTTCCACCGCCGTCGTCACCAAGGCCCGCAATGCGACCGTTCGCTCCTCGTGGAGACGTGCAAGCGGCCAGTCGATGCGCGACACGTACTCGGGCAGCAACCGCTCGACCGCTACCACGTGGCCGTCCCGCAACGAGGCCTTCAGGTCGTCGAAACGTGTGCGCTCACCCACAATGCCTGCAGCTTCCTCCACCGCAGGTTGTAGCGCCAGATCAACGCTTCACGGCTAGGCGCCCACAGCCCACACACCTACCTACGCGGTGGATCGAGGCTGAGAGCTGAGGGAGACCCCAAGATGTTCCCTTTCGCCCATTCCGCGTTGCGGTTCGCGTACGAGATTTTGCGTTTCTCGTGTCACTCGAAGTTACTTCATAGCCGTGCTGGCCAGTGCCTCGATCACTGGGACGAGGGTTGCGGGCAGCGGCATTGATGCGATTTCGTTCCGGATCCGCTGTGCATTCATCCGAAATCGTTCGTCGCCGATGAGCTGAGCGGCGGCTTGGCGTACCGATTCGCGAGTCACCTCGGCCGGGGGGATACGCAACCCGGCGCCGGCCGCAGCGCACTGGAGGGCGTTGAGAAACTGATCGGCAGCTTGGGGTAGGCACAGCTGCGGGAGCCCGTGATCGAGCGATGCCAGGAACGTACCGGAACCTGCGTGTGACACCACAAGAGAGCATCGCGGCAGCAACTGCGTCTGGGGCACGTATCGGTACACGCTGACGTTGTCAGGGAGTGCCCCGAATGCTTCGGGGTTGCCATCGGGTCCCACGGTGACCACGACTCGCACGTCCAGGTCCGCGACTCCTTCCACGGCGTGTCGGAAGAGCCCGCCCGGATTATTGAACACGGTCCCGAAGGTGACATAGACCAGCGGGCGGCCATCGCCCTCTGCCATATCCGCTGCTTCGGGTTGCGTGGAGAAGTCGGTGCTGAACGATATCGGGCGCATCGACTCTCGGCGGGTCAGGTAATCGCCGTAAAGGGGCCGGAGGCTTGGTGGATAGATGTCGAGGTACAGGTGCTGATACGCACCGGCCCACTCTTGGGGTTCAAGCCCCGCCTCGCGCCATAGTGGCGCGACTGCGTCGGAGGCGCTCCCCATCCGCTCGGGTGCGACGAGTGCCCCATATCCTTGACAGACGTTGGGAACCCCGAGCAGTGCGGCCACGATGGGAGCGGCCAGCTCTCCTGCCTCGTGCACGATGACGTCAGGACGCCAGTCTTCGACGATACGCAACAGGTCGTGCAGCATCGCGGGCGCGGCGATCGTGCCAAACAGGCGCGGGAACATGTGCCCTGGGAGCTGCTCGGGCGGCAGTTCGCGAGCCTCCGGGAATCGACGGAAGTACTCGTCACGGCGGTCTTGTGCCGGGAGACCAGCCTCGACCGCTCGCAGTCCGGCCATCTCCACGAG
>JAYUDQ010000807.1:0-2936 GCA_043739745.1 Acidimicrobiia bacterium
CGCCACCGTGCCCCGATGGTCGCCAGTTCGGGCATCTCCTCGATTGGACGGGTGGGGAGCGTGAAGCGCGGTTCCAGTTTCAGGTGGAGGAGATGCGCCGCGTCGGCGTGGATCCCCGGTAGGTCGAGGAGCCGGTACACGTCGGGGTCGATCATGTCGAGCTCGAGGCGGGCGACCGTGCCGGGCGCGAGGGCGCCGAAACGTTCCCCGATGAGCTGGCGTACTTCGTTCGGCCCGAGCCCGGCCGCGTACACCGGCTCGGGCGTGCGCAGCGGACGCTGACCCGGGAGGTTCATGTGCCGGCACGTACCCGCGTCGGTGTCGACCACGACGATGCCCTTCCCCCGACCGGGATCGTCACCGAACGAGAACGTATCCGTCGAACCGGCGTACCAGACAGCCGGCTTGACCTCGCAGTACGTGTGGTAATGCCCGAGCAGGACGAGGTCGGACTGGAGCTCGTTCTCGTCGATCTCGATCTCGTTCATGTCGGCATAGCGACGCTCCACGCTGTGCACCAGCGGATGGGTGAGCAGCAGGTTCACCCGGTCGGCACTGCGGCGTCGCCCGGCGTCTCGAAGCGCGTCGACCGCATCTTCCGCAGTTCGGGTCTGGGGGACGGCGTGGATCAGCAGCCCGGGTACCTCGAAGCGCTCGTACTGGAGGCGGTAGGCGAAGTGGAACTCGGGGAAGGCGTCGGCGAGGACGGCATAGGGGTTGCCGACACCGGGGAGGCGTGGCGTGTCGTGGTTGCCGCTGATGGCCACGAGGCCAAGACCATGGGCGCGGATCTTGGCCAGCGCCCGCATGACCACCCGGAAGCTGCGGTAGTTCGGTCGCGGGTGGTCGAACACATCGCCGAGCCACACCACGAGATCCGGCTCGGTAGCCAGCGCCGCGTCGACTGCTGCCTCGAAGGACACCTCGAAATCGAACTCGCGCTGGTTGACGCCTTCCGCCGTGGTCGCGGTGGTGGCCGAACGGCCGAGGTGGGCGTCGCCCAGTGCTGCGATGCGCATTCGTGCAGCATGGCATCGGCCTATGACCGTGGCGATCGCACGGCCGGGCTCGCGCGGGACCCTCCCGGCTATCGGCCGGTGTGGTCGCTGTGGAAGCGGACTCGCAGGGCCTGGACGGCGGCCGCATACTGCCTGGTGGACGTGTAGAGGCCGTTGGCCCGGATCGATCCGACGCCCTGGTAGTAGGCCTGCAAGGCCTTGGTCGCGTCCCCGCCGTGCATGGTGAGCAGGAAGCGCAGGTAGCGAGCGCTCATGCGGATGTTGTCGCGAGGGTCGTGAGGATCGAGGTTCTTGCCGATGAGGTCGGCGGCAATGAACGATGCCGTCCCGGGCATCAGCTGCCCGATCCCGATCGCCCCAGTGCTCGACACCCGTGCCTGATTCCAGCCGGATTCGAGCCACAGGGTTGCTTCGAGCAGGTCAGGCGGGATCGCGTTGCGCTGCGCCCAGGTGACGAAGTGGGGGCGCAGGGCGAGGCGGACCGCGTTGGAGCGCAGACGCGTCGGGAGCATGGCCGGGGACGAGACCGGTACCTTGAGCTGCTGGCCGACCACGATGCGCCCGTCGTGGCGGACCCCGTTGGCGTCGCGAAGCTCGGAGAGCGTGACGTCGAAGCGTCGCGCGATCGCCGTCAGGTTGTCGCCCGACGCGACCACATAGGTGCGAGCCGCAGCCGAGGCCTCATGGGTGAACACGGGCAGCGTGACGAAGACGACGACGAACACTGCCGCTGGGATGCGCCATCGGTCCCAGATGGCGCGTACCTGCCAGACCGTGCTTCGCCGCTTTGGGCGCGAGGTGGACTTGGTGAGTTGCGGGTGATGCCGTTCCATCGACATGCCCGCATCATCGGCATTGCGTTCATCAGACTTGATGACGAATCGATGAGGACTTCATCAGCGAACCGCGGTTCAGTCTGCGGTTCAGTCTGACGTTCTGGGAAACGCGCGCTCGTCGGCCGCTACTCGGCCCGGGCCACGCGTTTCTGCTCGGCCCGGCGTTCCGCTTCGAGCCGCTCCAGCCCGTCGCTCTCGTAGTCGTCATGGTCGACGAACGTCATCATCTCGGCCACGAGCCGGTGGCCTGCCTCGTCCGCGATCAGGTGGTGCATCTCCTGGGCCACGCGGCGGTACTCGGGGTGGCCCTGGGGACTCGACCGCAGCTCGATGAGGTGCATCGCCTCGCGGGCGTTCATCTGCATGACGTACCGGATCCGATAGGCCAGCGAGACGGCGTAGCCGGCCTGCTGCGGGAAGCGGTCCACCATGGCGTCGTAGAGGTCGGCCGAGCGCTCCATCGCCCCTTCGAACACTTCCGTGGCCCCGGCGTCGACGATCGCTTCGGGAAGCACGTAGCCGTGCGCAGGTGAGAGCGGCTGCCATTCGATCGTCATCATGCGATGGCGTTGGAGGTCGCGAAACGCGCCGTAGTCGGAGAGCACGTCGAAGCGATAGTCGATCCGCTCGAGCGCACGGCCCGGCTTGTGGCGACGGTTCGTCCGGTCGCCCACGTAGGCCCGCACGATGCGCCGCTTGTCGTCGATGCTCATTACCCGGACGCGGTCGAGAATGCGCGTCTCGGGCAGGTCGAGCGACTCGTAGAGCATCGCCGCGATCATCTTGTCCTCCCCTTCCGGGTCGAACTCGACGAGCTCGACCCGGGGCGCGACGGTGTCGTCGACGTCGCCGACGAAGAGCTCGTTCGCCACTCCCGAGACAGCCTCGCGGGTCGATTCGAGGTACTCGGACCACACTCCGCCCCGATCGGGGCGGTCGACGCGCTGGAGGAACGACGGGATCACCTTGCGCAACTCGGTGAGCATGATGTCGGCGTATTCGCGGGCCTCGGGAAGTGCGTGTGAGCGCATCCGCAGCAGGAGTGCCTCGTATGCCTGGCCGCTGCCGTAGATGCCGACGT
>JAYUDQ010000808.1:0-2929 GCA_043739745.1 Acidimicrobiia bacterium
GCAATCCGCGTGATGAACGGTCGAATTCGCACGAATGACCAGCTCTTCTACATGCAGGCTCGGACCCGCCAGACGGCGGAGGAGGTCGGCGTCCGGACGCCAAGCAACCTTGCCGTCGACAGCCTCGGCCCGGGCGAGGTCGGCTATGTGATGTGCGGCATCAAAGACGTCGGCGAGGCTCGATCGGGCGAGACCATCACGACGTACGCGCGACAGTCTGATACCGCCCTCGCCGGCTACAAGCAGCCCAAGCCCATGGTGTTCTGTGGCCTCTACCCGATTGACGGTGACGACTTCCCGGTGCTGCGCGAGTCGCTCGAGAAGCTGAAGCTGAACGACGCGTCGATCACCTACGAGCCCGAGACGTCCGGCGCGCTCGGGTTCGGCTTCCGCTGCGGCTACCTCGGCCTTCTGCACATGGAGATCGTGCGCGAGCGCCTCGAGCGCGAGTTCAACCTGAGCCTCATCGCCACTGCGCCATCGGTCGAGTACCGGGTCACCACGACGATGGGCGAAGTCGTCCTGGTCGACAACCCTGCGGACATGCCGCCGACGAACCATATCGACACGATCGAAGAGCCGTACTTCCGGGCCAGCATCCTGACGCCCACCGAGTACACCGGAACGATCATGGAGCTGTGTCAGGGACGCCGTGGCGAGATGGTCAGGATGGACTACCTGTCCCAGGAGCGGGTCGAGATGGTGTATCGGATTCCGCTGGCTGAGGTCGTGGTCGATTTCTTCGACTCCCTCAAGAGCCGGACCAAGGGCTATGCATCCCTCGACTATGAACCAGATTCGTATCAGGAGAGTGAGTTGGTGAAGCTCGACATTCTTCTGAACTCGGCTCCGGTTGATGCCTTTTCCGCTATTATTCATCGCTCAAAGGCCGACGATTACGGCCGCAAGATGTGCGCAAAGCTGAAGGAGCTAATTCCAAGACAGATGTTTGATGTGCCGATTCAGGCGGCGATTGGTGGTCGTATCGTGGCCCGCGAAACCGTAAAGGCGCGCCGGAAAGATGTGCTGGCCAAATGCTATGGCGGCGACATCACCCGCAAGCGGAAGCTGCTCGACAAGCAGAAGGAGGGCAAGAAGAAGATGAAGAACATCGGCCGTGTCGAGGTTCCCCAGGAAGCGTTCATCTCGGCCCTCCGGCTCGAAGACTGAGAGACTCCGCGGGTGACGACCACCTACGACTGGATCCAACATCAGTCCTACCTGCTGCTCACCACGTTCAAGCGTGACGGAACCGGCGTGCCCACTCCGGTCTGGTTCGCGGCTGCGGGCGGCAAGCTGTACCTGTACAGCGCGAAGAATGCCGGCAAGGTGAAGCGGATCCGAGCTACCGGCCGGGTCGAGGTGGGCCCCTGCACGATGAGGGGCAAGCCGACCGGTCCGGCCATCAGCGGCACGGGGGCAGTGCTCGGTGACGACCGGGGCGAGTTCGTCCGCGGCCTGTTGAAGGCCAAGTACGGCTGGCGCGTGACGCTGATCGACCTCGGGGCGACGCTGAAGGGAGCCGTCACCCGGCACCGGGCCGAGGACGATTGCATCGAGATCACGCTCGAGGCTTGATGCAGTAGCGGTCCGAAGCGGTCCGAAGCGGTCCGTAGCGGTCCGAGCCCCGAGTCGCCGGCACCCGCCGACCGCGGAGTCGGTTGTTGCAGGCCGTATGCAACACTGAATTGCAATGAGTGCCGAGTCGGGATTCCGAACGCCACGCCGGTCGCGTGACGAGCTGCGCGCACTCCTGCTGACCACGGGCGTCGAGCTCCTGCAGGAGCGGGGCCTGGCCGGCGGTGCGCCACACATCACCCTGAACGACGTGTTCGCGACGCTGGCCGAGCGGCGGGGCGAGCGGGTCACGCCGGCGTCGGTCTACAAGCGGATCTGGGACACCCAGGCGGACTACCAGCTCGACCTCCTCATCTCGGCCGCAGCCTTTTACCCCGACGGTGAGGAGCAGCCGACCCTCGACGCCGCGCGGGCGGTGTTGCAGGCTGCGGATCGGTCGACACCGGATGGCCGTCAGGCCGCATTGCGGGAGATCTGCCGTGTGGCCGGCGACGTGCATGTGCGCGTGCTCGAAGCGTCACGGGCCTGGCAGATCTGGGTGGGTGTGTGGGCGCTGACGGTTTCGACCCCGAGCCGCGACGACGACCGGGTGCTCGGCCCGGCGCTTCTCGCCGGACATGAGAAGGCCACGGCTGCGCTGCGAGCCGTCCTCGACGAGCTCATCGCCGCGCTTGGTTTCCGGATGCAGGCGCCGTTGTGCGTGGATCAGCTCGCGCTCGCCATCGGCGCGCTTGCCGAGGGGATGGCGTTGCGGGATCGCTTCGCGACCGTCGCCCGCACGAGGACCGTGCCCGGCCAGCGCGACGGGCTGGCCTCGACTGACTGGACGTTGTTCGGTGTCGCCGTCGATGCCCTGATGACGCGGTTCCTCGAGGCCGATCCGGATTGGACGGAACCGCCGCCACATTCCGAATAGACGGACCAGTAGGGTCGTGGCGTGACGTGCGTGGTGGTCGTGGGCAGTCTCAACTCGGACATCGTGGTCACCGCACCACGCCATCCGGCGCCCGGTGAGACCGTCCTTGGCGACGGCGTTGCGACGTTCGGGGGCGGCAAAGGCGCCAATCAGGCCGTGGCCGCGGCCAGGGCCGGGGCCGCCGTACGGATGGTCGGACGGGTGGGTGCCGATGCCGCCGGCGTGACCCTCACCGACGGCTTGCGAGCGGACGGCATCGACGTCACCCAGGTCGGTGTGTGCAAGCACGATCCGTCGGGCACCGCGCTGATCGTCGTGGCTTCGAACGGCGGTGAGAACTCGATCGTCGTCGTGCCCGGAGCGAACGCCAAGCTGCGCCCGGTTCACGTCGACGACGCGTCGGCGGCCGGCGTCTTCCGGAGCGATGGTGGCACC
>JAYUDQ010000809.1:0-2927 GCA_043739745.1 Acidimicrobiia bacterium
GTGCGCCGCGTGGGTCTCGATCCCACCACCTGCGGATTAAAAGTCCGATGCTCTACCGGATGAGCTAGCGGCGCGTCGGAGACACTACGCGGCCGGACGGTGCGGCGGGAAAGCGATTGATGACTCGTACGATCTCGTCAATGGGAAGCGACGTGAACGGTCAACCAGCCCGGCGCATCCTCGTGATCGAGCACGAGTCCGACTCGGGTGCGGTCATGCTCGGTGACCGGGCCATCGAGCAAGGCTTCGCTCTCGATGTCGTCACCCCCGAAACCGGGATACCCCGGTCGAGCGCCGGGTACGCCGCCGTTGTGACGATGGGTGCCAGCCCGAGCGTTAACGACGGGGACATCCGCTGGTGGTTCGAGGACGAGTTGGCCCTTCTCCGTGACGCCGACGAGAACCACGTCCCGGTCCTCGGTGTCTGCTTCGGTGCCCAGGCGTTGGCGGTGGCACTTGGTGGATCGGTGAAGCAGGCGAGCGTACCGGAGATCGGCTGGTTCACGGTGGAGACGCGGGACGAGTCGCTCATCGAGGCCGGGCCGTGGTTCGAATGGCACGTCGACGCGATCGACCCGCCCCCCGAGGCCACCGTGCTGGCCTCAACTCGGGTGGGCGCGCAGGCTTACGTGATCGGACCGCACCTGGCCGTGCAATTCCACCCCGAAGTCACCGAGGTGGAGGTTGGCGCCTGGTCTGCTGACGACCACGCGACCCTGGCCGCGCTCGGGTTGCGAGCGGACGACCTGGTGGCGGAGACGCGCGCACGCAGCACCGAGGCCCGAGCGCGCGCCGGACGGCTCTTCGATCGGTTTCTCGTACATGCCGGAATCACTTCGGCGCAGCGCTGAGATCGGCGTTTTCGGGTTTCCTCCGGACGGCGAACTTGCGATGCCTACGTTCGCCTTTTCGCCGGGCGGAGCGAAAGCGAACAGCGAACAGCGAACAGCGAACAGCGAACAGCGAACAGCGAAGCCCACTCGCGACGACCGCGACAGCGGGCGCAGGTCAGTAACGCGTCATCAGCCGAGGGTCCACCGGGTACGCCTTCGCCTCCACGATCGCCATCGCCATCGGCTCGAGCAGCGAGAAGAGCTCGTCGGCATCGTCGCCGAGCACGGCTATGACCCGCTGCACCTGCCGATCCGTCGCATCCTCCACCGACCCGCGCAGCGCCTCGCCGGCGTCGGTGAGCGTGTCGCCGTCGAGCAGGCCATCCTCGGTCAGTCGAGAACGGCCGGCGGCGATGTCGTCGAGCGACCAGCCGCGGGTGAGTGTGTAGGGGCCGATCGGGCGCCGCCACCACAGTTCCTGGAGGATCTGTGCCTCAACTGCGTCGAGCCCGTGGCTGATCCAGGCAGCGATGTGCGAGTCGCCACGGTGCTCGCGGACGAGGTCGGCCGAACGGAACAGGTCGCCGATGACCGATCCGGGGCGGGGGAGGGACTTGAGGCCGGCGTAGAGCATGCGGCCCTCGAACGGGGCGTGGTCGGCACACCGGTACAGCAACTCGGTGGCCCGCGCGGCGCCCTCCGGGCCAGAGCCGAGGATGCGGGTGAGACCGGAGACCGTCCCCGTTAGGCGAGCATCCAACACGGCATCCACCGATGCCGTCGCCCATCCCTGCGCCACGAACGGCTCGACGACGGCAGGGTTGAAGACGCCGAAGGCGGCGGCAATCACCGAACCCGGTACCTGCCCGAGGCACCCGCCGCGGCTCACGAAGTACGACGCTGCCGGGGTCATGCCGGAACGAGGCGCGAAGCCGAGCGCCTCATACGCCGCAGTTGTCTCGGGCAGGAAGTACACAGCGCCGGCGATCGGTTCGATGAGGTCGCGGAGACGGCGGGCACGGAAGCGGAGCTGTTCGGTGGCGAGCACCGGCGCACCCTATGTGCGCGGCGGCGAAGACCGCCCGTCCAGATCAGGAATCTCGGCCTCCGGCTATGTCAACCGGCACAGCGCGGCGCTACGCTCGCCGCTCGGTGCCCGTCACAGCGACGGCAAAGGTTGCAGTCAGACCACCCGGAGACAGAAACGAAAGCGGAGCCGAGGAATGCCAGTAGCGGTAGACGTCGCCAGCGAGGTGACCGACGATGTGGTCGAAGCCTTCGCCCGGCTCATCCCGCAGCTGTCGAAGTCGAACCCGCCTCCCACGAAAGCCCAGCTCGAGGCGATCGTCAATAGCGACGCATGCCATCTCCTGCTGGCCCGCGACGACGCCGGCACCATCGTCGGCAGCCTCACGCTCGTGGTGTTCCCCATCCCAACGGCCGTCCGCGCGTGGATCGAGGACGTCGTTGTCGATGGCGAAGCCCGCGGAATGGGTGTCGGTGCGGTGCTGAACACGTATGCGCTCGACCTGTCCCGATCGCTCGGCGCGGCGACCGTCGACCTCACCTCGCGCCCGTCCCGCGAGGCGGCCAACCGGCTCTACCAGCGCCTTGGCTTCGAGCCGCGCGAAACCAACGTCTACCGCTACACGCTCTCGTGAGCTCCATGCCCGACCGCCCCGACCGCCCTCACCGCCCCGACCACCACCACGGAGACCGCCGCCATGGCTGACACCTTCACGATCACCGACAACCGCAACGGGAAGTCCGTCGAGGTCCCGATCAAGGACGGTGGCATCACCTCGAAGGCCATCCGCGACCTCGATCCGGGCCTCTGGGTCTATGACCCCGCCTACATGCAGACGGCGTCGTGCCGCTCCACGATCACGTACATCGACGGTGACGCCGGCATCCTGCGCTATCGCGGGTACCCGATCGAGCAGCTTGCAGAGAAGTCGAACTACCTCGAGGTCGCCTACCTGCTCCTGAACGGCGAACTACCGACGAAGGACCAGTACGAGACGTGGGCCTTCGACGTCACCCACCACACGTTCCTTCACGAGAACATGCGGAAGCGCTTCATGGAGGGCTTCC
>JAYUDQ010000810.1:0-2921 GCA_043739745.1 Acidimicrobiia bacterium
CCGACGGTGACTTCGAGTCCTCTGCCGACCGACGCACACGTCCGGTCACGCCACGGATCGCTGACGGCGGCCGGGACCGGACCGGTGACGACGCCGAGCTCCTGACGCACCTGGAGCGCCGGAATCTCGGCCATGTCCACGGTGTAGCGGAAGCTGATCGTCGTTGGCGACACCGTGAGTCGCGTGGCCGTGTTCGTGGTGAAGTTGCCGAGCGGATGCGCACCCGCGGGTGCCGCCGAAAGGGCTGTCAGCGCTGAAGTGGCAACCAGGGTCAGACCGAGCGCCGCTCCCAGCCGGCCGACTCGCCGACCCGCTCGGCCGCAGCTCTCGCGCAGCGCTCGGTTGAGCCGGTAGAGGCGAACGAGAAGGTTCATGATCGGACTCCCAATTTGTCGGCCATCGCTACCAGATCTGCATGCTGCGATACGGAGAACCACGGGTTCCGCAATGCCAGCCGAAGTGCTGCCTTGGCCTCAGCCTGCTTGCCAATGGCATCGAATATGCGGGCCGCGTGCCAGTGGACCGACGCGACTACGGGATTCGTGGCAATCGCTTCGCGCGCAAACCGTTCTGCGGCGGGGGCGTCACCGTTCACGAACAGTGCCCACGCCATGGCGTCAGCCGTGAAGATCGTCCTGCGATCGGCATAGGCGCGCCGTGCCGCGGCCACGGCCGCAGCCCCCGATGAGGGGCCACGATCGGCCAGCAGGATGGCCAGCTCGGCATCGACGACCGCGCCGTTCGAGCGGAAGAGCGCAATGCTCGCATCGACAAGCTGGTCTGCTGCCACGTTGGCCTTCGGATCCTTCGCAGCCCGGGCGACGTCGCTGCGCAGGCCCAACGCGCCCGGTAGGGGCACGCGCTGGGTGAGGCGGTCGAGGACGGCGGCAGCATCGGTGAGGCGGCCCTTCGCGGCGAGCACGCGCGCCTGTCCCATGGCCGCAACGGACGAGGTCGGGGTGACGGTGAGCGCAGCGTCATAGGCACGACCTGCTGCGTCGAGGTTGCCCTTCTCCAACAACAGATCGCCAAGGTACGCCTGCGCAACCGATCGGTCAAGCGACCCCGCCGGCGCCGCGATGGCGGCTTGGCGCATGGCCACCTCGGCGCCCAGGAGGTCACCATTGAGCTGGCGGAGGTAGGACAGACGCGAGAGCGCGGCGACACCGGGCCGTAGGTCGAGCAGGCGAGCCACTTCGGTCGCAGCGACGTCATAGCGGCCGAGTTCGATCTGCGCATCAATGAGCGCAACCCGGGCTGCGAATCCGTCGGGCCGCGCGGCAAGGGCGCGGTCGGCGAGGGCGCGGGCGGCAGCGAACTGGTGGCGGGCGAGATCGAGGCCGGCCTGAAGCGCAAGCACGTCCGGCGAATCCGGCAGCAGCGAAGCGGCGCGCGCAAGAGCACGATCGGCGAGGGGGTAGTACGAGGAGTCTGCGGTCTCATAGGCGCGGCGGACGTAGGCGCCGCCGAGGTCGCGCCACGCCGTGCCGTTTTGCGGCGTCGCGGCCACGGTCGTCTCAAGGGTCGAGATCTTCGCTTCGGTCGTCTGCGCCACGCGCGCAACCGCGGCGGCCCGGGGTGCGGTGGGAGTCGCGGCGCGGGCCGGAAGGGCGACGCCGAGGACCATCGAGATGCCGAGGCCAGCGGCGAGCGCCGCCCGCGCCCGAAGGCGCGAGCGGCTCCCGACCGATTGGTGCGGGGCGTACGACCTCGTCACGACGTTCGATCCATGGCTGGTTCGTCGCTGCTTCATCACGGTCATACGCATCTCCCCGTCACCTTCGCTCAGCGAGCGGTGACGTTCGGGTTGGGATAGGTGGAGTAGCCGTCGTTCGGCAGGCCCACATAGGGGAACCGGGGCAGGAACTCCTTGTCGTTGAAGTCCACACCGTCACCGAGCGCATTGTTCGGGAAGATCTTGAACTCCTTCGAGAAGTCGGTGGCGCCGGCAACGACCTGCAGGGCGGCGTCGATGACGTCGTCGCTGAGGTAGCGGCCGTTGGGGAAGCCCGACTTCGGCGAAGCGGTGTTGAGCCGCAGCTGCTCTGACGGTTTGACGCCCTTCGGCTGGTTCACGCCCGGGATGCCGGTCAGGAAGATGGTCGCAAGATCCTCACGCCCACCCAGCCCGAGTCCGGTCGACACCGAGGTCGGCACCTTCACGCCCGGGTACAGCACCGGGATGAGCTTGCCGAGCTCGGGCTCGAGAACACCCTTGGCGAACTGCGCGTCCTTGTCCGGTGAGGAGCTGTTGAAGAGGTCCTTCGCGCCGACCGGCACGATGACCTCGTTGACCAACGGCTGACCCAGTCGGGCAACCTGCTTCCAGGTGTCCGTGCCACCGCTCGCAGCGGGAACCCGACGCGACGTCGTGGACCACATGCCGATGACCGAGTCACCTGCGGTGAGACGCGACGACGGCACCTGCAGCACGATCGAGTGCACGTTGAACCCGGCGAGGTAGTCGCGACCCGGCGCTGTCGGCAGCGGCACCAGGTGCGCGGCGTTCAGCGGACGAAGGCCACCCAGGTCGAAGATCGACCCCAGGTCGGCGAAGAACGGATCGTCACGCGGGCCGGCGAAGACCCGGATGCTCGAGTTCTCGAGCGTCGCCATGGCCGAGTCCGCGAGCGCGCGGTAGTTCGGCATGGACCGCGGGCCGACGTTGGCCGGAGCGACCATCAGCTTCGTGCCGATGTCCGTCGACTTTCCGCCGCGGACCTCGGTCAGTGTGTAGGTCTGCTTCACGTTCAGATCGGGATCGTCGAGCGACGTGACCTGATTCGTGTTGTAGAGGAACGTGTTCGGGTTCGAGTACGTCGTCTTGAAGCGGAACTGGTATTTGATGTCCGCAACGGCGTCACCGTTGTTGTCGATGTTGAACTCGTAGAGCACGTCGTCGCCGAACTTGTGGAAGTTCG
>JAYUDQ010000811.1:0-2910 GCA_043739745.1 Acidimicrobiia bacterium
CGCTCGTCGCTATCGTGCGAGCGCGGCCAGGGTCCGCATCTGCGGCAGAGGCGCGGTGGTCACGATCTCTTCGAGCCGATCGTTGGCGTCGGCTGCTCGGCTCGGGGGGAGCCTCAGTGCATCGATCTCGCCGTCCGCCATCGGGAGCCTCGGCACGAGTGAGGCGTCGAGCTCGTCCGACCACACCTTCTGGTAGAGGAACCGCTCGGCGAAAGCCACGTCGTCGATGAGCCGGGCCACGACGACGGCTTGCCGCTGGTAGATCCTCGTCAGGTTCTCGATCTGTTCGACGTCAAAGGATCGGAGTCGTTCCGGGACGGAGAACTGGTCGACGCCGGCGTGCTTGAGCATCCGTCCCGCTGCGTAGTGCTCGTCGGCGAGCGTCTCCGCACCGCACGTCCGACAGAACCGTCCTTCTGGCGTCCAACCCGCGCACCAATGGCAGCGCCGCTCGCGCCGAGCGACACGACCGCACTGGATGCACAGATCGCCGGGCGTCCAGTCGACGGGCTGCGGCGTCTCGCACGACTCACAGACGGCGCGCATGTGGTGCTACCCCCTTGCGTGACGGACGCGCCCCCAGAGGGCGTCCTTCTCCTCGGTCGTCATCGAGCTGAGGCGCCGCGGGATCTCATCCTTCGAGAGTCCGTCACGGCGCAGCATCATGGCCAGTTCGAGCTCGGCCGTGGGTACGAACGTGGCCCCGCAGGACCGGCAGAACTTGCCGGGGCCCGAAGCGCTGCACCAGTAGCACGACTCAACGGGTTCGGCCTGCTTGCCGCAGTTGGGACACAGGTCGCCGCTGGAGTAGTCCTTTGGCTGCTTCGCCTGGCAGTGCACGCAGTAGACGGCATCGGAGGTGTCGAGCACGACTCGCGCGCCTGTACCGGTCGTGCCGAGCCCGGCTGCGGGCGCGCCGACGGCCCATGCCATCACGTCGTTGGCGACGACGGAACTCACGCCGGGGAGCACCTGCGCGAGCGTGGCCGCGTCGCCGACGGTGGCGAAGTCGGCGCGGCTGTGGATGCCGATTCCGGACAAGGCCCCGATCTGCTCAGGTGTGAGGCCCTTCGCGGCGAGGATCGTCTGTTCGAGGGTGCTCAGCTCATCAGGCATGCGGGCTCCGAGGTGTGCGGGTTTGGGAAACGGCTACGCGTTGGCCGTGCGGTCTCGCAGTTCGCGCTTGAGGAACTTCCCGGCCGCGTTGCGCGGGAGCGGTTCGTCGCTGAACACGATGTGCGTGGGGATCTTGTAGGACGCGAGCTTCGTCGAGAGGTAGGTACGCAGATCATCTTCGGTCAGCGTCGAGCCGGGCTGAAGCAGCACCGTCACTGCGACCTCCTCACCGAGGCGCTCGTGGGGCACGCCGTAGACCGCGGCCTCGTGGATGTCCGGATGCTCATAGATCGCGGCCTCGACCTCGGCGCAGTAGACGTTCTCGCCACCGCGCAGGATCATGTCCTTCACGCGGTCGACGATGTAGACGAAGCCTTCGTCGTCGACGTAGCCGAGATCGCCCGAGCGCAGCCAGCCGTCGACGATCGTGTCGGCGGTGGCCTCGGGACGGTTCCAGAAGCCGCGGATGAGGTTCGGTCCGCTGAACCAGAGCTCACCTTGTTCGCCCTGTGGGACGGCGACGCCGTTCGAATCGCGCGCCTCGATGCGCATCGGCGCGACGATGCGCCCCGTGCTCGTCGGATGGGCGATGTAGTCGGCACCGAGGTTCTGCGGTCCGTATGCGTTCGTCTCCGTCATGCCGTAGCCGATGTTCGGCCCGCCCTTCGGGAACTTCGCGGCCACCATCTCGACCTGCGCGGGCGGTGCGGGAGCGCCGCCGCCACCGATCGTCTTCAGTGTCGACGTGTCGTAGTCGCCGAACCTGGGCGAGTGGACGAGGTCCCAGCTCTGTGTGGGCACGCCGACGAAGTTGGTGATCTGTTCCTGTTGGATCAGCTCGAGCGCCTTGTCGACGTCCCACTTGTACATGATCACGAGCTTCGCCCCGCCGACCAGGCAGCTCAGCATCACGGCCACGCACCCGGTGACGTGGAACAGCGGCACGATGAGGATGAACGACGGCTGTAGGTCCGAGGGCGGGGCCGCCGGGGCTGCCTCAGTGGGCGCCGACCGCACCACCTCGATGGCCTGGCGGGTGGCGAAGGCCATGATCGCCGAGACGACCGCGCGATGGGTCGAGACCGCCCCTTTGGGTGCCCCGGTGGTGCCCGACGTGTAGAGGATCGTGGCGTCGTCGTCGGGAGCGATGTCGACCTGCGGGAGGGGAGTGCCGGCGACCACGACGTCTTCCCAGCGGTCGATGTCCGAACCGGCTGCAGCCGCCGAACGCACTGCGATCATGCGGGTGCCGAGACGGCGACAGGTGTCGGCCGAAAGGGCCATGCGCTGGTCGTCGGCGATGAGCACGCCGGGCGACGAGTCGCCGAGCGCGAAGGCCAGCTCGTCGGCCGTCCACCACGAGTTCAGCGACACCGAGATGGCACCGATCGACGTGACGGCGATGAACGACATGACCCACTCGGGGTAGTTGCGCATCGCAATGGCGACCCGGTCGCCCTTCCGAACGCCGTACCGCCCAGCCAACGTGGCCCCGAGGGCATCGGCGTTGGCCATCACCTCGGCGAAGGAGTAGCGCTCGTTCTCGTACACGACGCTCGTCTTGTCGCCATGCGCCCGCGTCGCCATGAACAGGTCCCGAAGGCTGCCGGGTGCGTTCTTGAACACCGGCTTCGAGACGCCCGCGACCTCCGCATCCGTGATCTCGAAGGGCTGCCCGGCACCCGTGAGAAGGGCGACGGCTTGGTCGAAGGAGACGCTCACGAGGGCCGACGGTACCCGACGGTGCGGACCTGAGGAGCTTGAACCCGCCGAACTTTGTCGTCGAATGCCGCT
>JAYUDQ010000812.1:0-2907 GCA_043739745.1 Acidimicrobiia bacterium
CACGCTCGACCATGGCTACGACGCCGCGGCCGATGTCCAGTGCGCGCAGGTTGTCACACGATCAGGTGAGCTCGCCCAGTTCACCCCGCCCCTCACCGACGCCTTCGACCGTCCGGCCACGCTCGTGTGCATCGCCGTCCCCCTCGACACGCTCGATCTCGTCGCCGGCTGGCTTCTGCCGCGCCTCGCCGTTGACGCGATCGTCGTCGACCTCTCCCATGACCGCGCCAGCGCCGAAGCCACCATCGGCGGGGTCCGTCCGGAACTCGCCAGCTTTGGCCTGCACTGCCTGTTCGGGGTCACGGCTGAGAGCGCCGAGGGCCAGATCTTCGCGGTCTGCCCGTCACCGGTCGCGCCCGACGCGCATCGCTGGATCGTCGCCAAGATCGAGGCGGCGGGTGGCACGGTGAACCTCCTCACGGCCGGTCATCACGACAACGTCATGCGCTACGTCCAGACCGCCGCGCACCACGCGCTCCTGACCTTCGCCGGCGTGATCGGCAGCTCGGGCCTTGACCTCGAGCACGACCTCTGGGCCAACCGCACGCCCGTCTTCGAGCTGATGCTCGCCCTCGCCGGCCGCGTCCTCGCGCCCGGCCAGGACCAAACGGCGGCCTCGATCCAGGCCGCCGACCCTCATGGCACCGTCGCCGCGCAGTTCGCAGAATCATCCGCGCGCATAGCGAATGCGTCGGCGCGGCACGAGCTGCCCGACGTGCTCGAGTCGCTCCGCGCACCGTTCCCCGGCGCGCTCTTCACGAAGGTCCAGCAAGCCGGCGCGCTGGCGACGAGCGCCGTGCAGTCGACGCGGGCGCGCGTGTCGCATCACCGCGGCACAGCCGAGCTGATCGGCGTGCGCTCGCTGGTGCCCGGCGATCGGTTGCACGTCGGTCGCATCGAGAAGGTGACGGCGACGTCGTTCACGATGCGCGACCTCCTCGTCGGCGCACGTGGCCGCGCTGCGCTGCTGAGCGACGACCACGCCATCGCCAATGCCCGCAAGCTCGGCGTCGGCGGCAAGGCGAGGGTCGTCGAGTTCAGCCTCGGACGCGTGCAGATCCTGTCGCCGCTCGAGCTCGACGGCGTGCTTGACGACTGGCTGGCGACGGTCCAGCGCGGCTGCAAGTTCCTCATCCCCGATTCCATCAGCGGCGCGTCGGCGGTGCGGGTGGTGGAGAGCGTGCCCGGCGTCGAGCGGGCCGAGCTCGTCTCCGAGGAGGTCCGCCTCGGCCAGCGTGAGTGCGTGGCCAAGTTCTGGGCGCGCGTCGACCGCAACCTCTTCGCCGTCGAGCGCGACATCCAACACCGCATTGACGAGGTGTTCGTGTGGCCCGACGGCGTGGTGCTGCCCATCGCGCCCGACGGTCCGGCGAGCGATCTCCGGATCGGCTTCCTTGCCCCGGCCGGCACGTTCTCCGATGTCGCTGCCCGGCAGCTGGCCCGGCTCCTCGGCGTTCCGGATGCTACGCGCGTTGAGCACCTGGACTTCGGGGCGATCGTGGATGCGCTGCAGGCCGGAACGATCCCGATCGGGGTCGTGCCGATCACGAACTCGTCAAGCGGGCTGGTCGACCTCGCCGCGGCGGTGCTCGGCCGATCAACGGTCGGCGAGCCTGGCGGACTCGAAGCGGGCGGTGTCGTCGACGTGCCCGTGCGCTTCGATGCGTACGTCGCCCGTGGCACCGACTTCGTGCCGGGCAGCATCGTCTACAGCCATCCGCAGGGCTTCCGGCAGTGTTCCGCCTTCATCGCCGCCAACCGCCTCGTCGAAGTGGCGTGCACGTCGACGGCCGATGCGTGCATCAGAGTGGCCGAGACCGGGGCCGGCGTCGCCGTAGCGGCAACCGGGCTCGATGAAGAGTTCGGCGTGGCGCTGGCCCGCGCCAGCGTCGGCAACCTGGCCGGTGCGCTCACCCGCTTCCTCGTGCTCGGCCGGCCCGGCACGTTCGCCGCGCCACCGCGGGCCGACGCGACGCTGCGATCGCTGTGGGTGCTCGACGCGGCCGATGGCGGTGTGTTGCCGGTCGTCGACGAGCCGCAGTTCGACGAGGTGCTGCGGGGGCCGTCGGGGGCCACGCTCGTCGTGTCGACCCGCCGCGAGCGCATCGCCCCCGGCCCGGGACGGCGCTACCTCGGCACCATCCCGTGGTCGCCGCGCACGCCCATCGTCGCCGTCTGAGCGGCCTGGATCGCCCTGCTCTTTTTCCGCCGGGCGGCGAGATTGCGAATGCCGATGACGGTTTTTCGCCGGGCCGCGCAAATGCGAAGGCGACGCAGCGCCCGTGGCCGCCAGTGGGGGTGGCCGTCCTGGAGTCGGCCCATGGCCCCGCCCCGACCTGTGCGCGAACAAGCGTGCGGCTCAGCAGGTGGTCGGCTTGAGAGTGTACTTCTCGGTTCCGCCACCGGCCTGGCCGGCAATCGAACCACTGCTCGACGACTGCATCGTGCCCGGCTTTCCCGGCCCGTCGGGCAACGAGATGCTGTACGTGCCGACGTAGTGCAGGTTGAACACGCCCGACGCCTCGACCGCACCGGAGAGTCCGCCGGTGAACGTCATCGTCGCCACGCCGGGCGACTCCAACGTGAAAGGCGCCATGATGTCGCACACCGTCTGATTGACCTGGAAGTCCTCCAGGCCCCCCACGACGACGTAGGCGTTGTTCTTGTTCGTGTCGAACTCGATCACGGCCCTCCCGATGCCCCGCTTCGAGCGCGCTTCGAGCGAGACCGTGCCGGTCTTGTTGACCTCGGCCGGTGCCGTGTAGGCGAACGTTGCGTCGGCCTTCACTTTCGTGCCGCTCGGGCTCACCGAGGTGGCACCCCCGGTGAGCTCGGCCTTGACCGTCCCGCCGACGGGGCCACCGTCGATCTTGCTTCGTGGGGGGGCAGTGATGCTCGAGCTCGCCG
>JAYUDQ010000813.1:0-2902 GCA_043739745.1 Acidimicrobiia bacterium
CCGCGCAACGACTCCAGGCCGACTTCGCCAACTTCCGAAAGCGGGCGGACGCAGAGCGCATCGAGGCCGGCGACCGCGCGGTGGAGAAGCTCGTCGAGAAGCTGCTGCCCGTGCTCGACACCATCGACCTCGCTCGCAGCCACGGCCAGGCCGAGGCCCTAGAGCAGCTCGCGGGCCCGCTCGCCGAGATCCTCGCCGGCGCCGGCCTCACCAGGGTCGACCCCAAGGGCGATGCCTTCGACCCCACCCTCCACGACGCAGTCATGCACGACGAAGGCGACGGCACGACCGACGGACCCACCGTCGTCGAGGTCTTCCGTGCCGGCTTCACCTGGAAGGGCCGCGTCCTTCGACCGGCCATGGTCAAGGTCGCCGGCTGACGCCGCCGGCATCAGCCGGCTGGGGTGGTGGGCGCTTCGTAGATGGTGGACTTCAAGCGCGGCCAGCGGTTCTTCTTTGCACGCAGCTCGATCGCGTCGACCAACTCGTGGTACGGGCCTGCAGTTCGGGCGCACACAGGCCCCTCGCCGGTGAAGTCGAACTGCCTGATCATGGCGTCTTTCCAGCCCGTTGCAGCGGTGAGGACCGCCTTGCTGAGCGCCATGCCGTTCTCCGCACGGTTCCAAATGCCGGGCGTGTAGGTGACCTTCGTGTTGCCGAGGCTCGAGCCGAGCGCGTCGGTCTCGGACTCGGCCCACCTCAAGTAGTCCGCACAATGGGCCAACTCGTGGCCAGCAACACCTCGTGGCATCCAGTAGCCGATCGGCTTGTAGCGACCGTTGCTGTCTGGCCGTAGGGCTGTGACGATGTCGGACCACGTCTCCTTCGTCACCACTGCATCGTCAGCTCTATCGACCGCCTTCTGGCCGTGCTTCGCCGCAGAGTTCCACCCCACGTCGCAGCGGGCAGTTCCGCTGACCTTCGAGACGTTCCCGACTCGAGCGTGGCCCCGTGCGCGTTCAACGCGTGCTGGAGGCGGACGACCTCGCTCCCGCCAGACCCTTGACGCAGCAGGCCTCCCGCCACGCGCTGCACCACGGCACGGTTGCCGGCTTGGCGTTGCAGGCGCAGGACATCGGCACCCGATCGGACGCCGACCGGGATCGAGCGGGCAGACCGCAGCGGCCGCCCGACGGCTCTGGTGCCGCCTGTCTGAGGAACTGCCCGCGCCGCTCGCATGCATCGATGAGAACACGGATGCTCTCTGATCGCAACGTGTTGCTTGACACACCCGACGACACACCCGACGACACGCGACTTGTAGCGTCGCCCCGTGGACGATGCCGAGCTCGAGGCGCTGTTGGTCGACGTCGAGTCCGAACGCGTCGAGCGGAAGGCGTCGTTCACGGACACGGACCGGGCGGCGCAGGCCATCTGCGCGTTCTCGAACGACCTCGCCTTCAGCGGACTGCCTGGCGTGCTGTTCTTCGGTGCTGACGATCGGACCGGCCGCCCGACCGGCCTCACCGTCGACGATGCGCTCCTCCTGCGCCTCGCAGATCTCCGCAGCAGCGGCAAGCTCCAGCCGATCCCGTCGCTGACCGTCGAGAAGCGCCACCTCCTCGGCGGCGACATGGCCGTCGTCATCGTGCGGCCGGCGTCCGCTCCGCCGGTCCGCTATCAGGGCCAGACCTGGGTCCGGGTCGGTCCCCGTCGAGCCATCGCAACGATGGACGACGAACGCCGGCTGTCGGAGCGGCGCCGAGCGAGGGACCTCCCGTTCGATGCGCGACCCGCCAACGGGGCGTCGCTCGCGGACCTCGACCTCCGCACCATCGACGAGACGATCCTGCCAGGAGCGATCGATCCAGAGGTCCTCGCATCCAACGGCCGAACGCGCCTCGAGCAGCTCGCATCGCTGCGTCTCGCCACACTCGATGGCGTCCCGACCTGGGCGGGGATCCTTGCCGCTGGACGCGATCCTGTCGATTGGCTGCCGGGCGCCTACGTGCAGTTCCTTCGCATCGACGGAACGACCGTCGCTGACGAGGTCACCGACGCGAAGGAGCTGAGTGGCGGACTCGGCACCGTCGCGAGACAGCTCGATGAGGTCCTTCGCCTCAACGGCCGCACCCGCGTGCAGATCGTCGGCACCGACCGGGAGGTGCGGACTGCGGATGTGCCGCTCGCCGCACTGCGCCAGATCGCCCGGAACGCGCTGATGCACCGCACGTACGAGACCAACGCACCGGTCCGCGTGTACTGGTTCACCGATCGCGTCGAGGTGCACAGCCCCGGCGGGCCGTACGGGATCGTGACCCGCGAGAACTTCGGGCGACCCGGGGCGAGCGACTACCGCAACCCAGTCATCGCCGAGATGATGCGCTCGCTCGGCATCGTCCAGCGCTTCGGCGTCGGACTCGGCATCGCGGCGCAGGCGATGGAGGCAAACGGCAACCCACCGATGTCGTGGGATGTGACGGACAGCTTCGTCGTCTGCACCCTGCCTGCGATCTGAAGACGTAACCTACGCGGCGCCGACGCCGTCGGCGGCTCTGGTCAGCAGTCGAGGACCTCACGCCACGCGCTGCACACTGCCGACCACCGGGCCGGGCTGAGGCGGGTGATGCGCTCGCCGAGTCGGACGGTCCCGAGCAACGTCGTGTTGTCGAAGCTCAACGCGCAGAGCAATGGCATGCCGTCGTCGGTGTCCAGCTCGACCTCGGTGGGGATCCCGCGAACCGTACGAGTCGTGGGCACGACGAGCACCCGCGACAGCGCGCCGAGGGCAGCGTCGCGGGTCATGACCAGGACGGGCCGACGTCCGCTTGGAAGGTTGGCCCACCGCAGGTCGCCTCGCCGGATCGGGGCATCCGCCTCGCTCGCCACGGCTCCAGGTGGCCGATCGCCTCGAGGTTCACAGCAACGAGATCTGGGTCGACGGTCTCGGGGATCCGTCGGT
>JAYUDQ010000814.1:0-2899 GCA_043739745.1 Acidimicrobiia bacterium
CCATAAGGCGCACCGGGCCCGCACCGTGCTGGCCGATCTCATCGAAGCCGGCGATGCGGTCGCGGCCGAAGATCTCTGGCGCAGGCATCTCGCCGGCGCCGGCCAGGTGTTGGTCACGAATCAGGGCGACTCGGTCATCGACCTGTTGTCCTGAGACGGCGGCCGCGGCTCGGTGTGAGAGCCTGACGCGCAGACCACCGGCGACCTGCGTCCACCGAATGCTCGGTTGTAGAGCCCTTTCCGCTCCGTAGTGTGTGCCGATTCCTTGAGTCGCGTTTTGGTCCAGCCCTCAAGATCGGCCCACGCGCAGCCAATCGGCCAGCCCATTGCCGGCTATTCGACTGCGTCCGGAGGCTCAACGCCGACGGGCAGGTGTCCATCTTCAACGGCAGCGGCGGCACCGTCGATGTGATCGCCGACGTCCTCGGTTGGTTCCCCACCGGCATCTCTTCCTCCGGCATCCCACCGGCACGACTGATGGATTCGCGTGTCGGGCAAACCACCGTTGACGGTCAATTCGGCGGCGGTGGACCGATCCGCCAGGCAACCACATACAACCTCGTCATCGCCGGACGCGGCGGCGTGCCCACAGCCGACCTCGGTGCCGTCGCCCTCAATGTCACCGTCACCAATCCGACCGCCGGCGGCTTTCTCACGATCTACCCTCAAGGAGCGGCGCGACCGCTGGCCTCGAACGTGAACTTCGCGGTCGGCCAGACCATCCCGAACATGGTCATCGTCCCCGTCGGCGGCGGCGGTCAAATCTCGATCTTCAACTCGGCCGGCGACTCCGACGTCATCGTCGACGTCCTCGGCTGGTTCCCGAACCCGACCACCCCGGCGACAACCTACGGCAACGACCTCGTCCGAAATCGAACGGAATCGGCACGGCCCTGTTTGGTGACCCCGCGGAGACCACGATCAGCCTGCTCGAGAACGTCTTCGGCAGTCCTTCGTATGACCGCCTTGAATCGCCCATGTTCACCAACTCGCCTCCGGTCAGGCGGGTGGTCTGCTTCGCGGACGGCCCCTGCGTGGCCTTCGCCGGATTCAGCGCCTCGACCCTGACGTTCGTCGGCTGGTCCAACGACTCGGAACGATTGATCGACGCGAACGGTGTCGGCATCGGTTCGAGAGGCGCCGACTTCCTTGACGGGATCACCACCATCGGGGTGATCGACCTGAGTTGCTTCCCCTTCTTCTCCGGCAAAACCGCAACCGGCATCTGGCTCGACTTCGACTACGACGGGCCAGTACCGCCGGTTAGCGACACCGGGCACCGTGGTTTCGTCACCCCCGCCCCAAGTCAGGTGACCGTCTCTCAGATGGCCAGTGGTGAGCCAATCGGCTACGGCGTGTGCATCTGACACTCGTGCCCGGTAGGCGGCGAGACGCGCTGCATCCTGTCGTCGGCAAATCGCAAATCGCCTGGACTGACCCTGGGCTGATTGGAGTATCCGACTCATCACCCTCTCCTCCTCTGCGCTGCGGTGGGCACTGTTGCAGTTGTCGGATCGCGTGCTTGGGCGAGGGTGTTGAGACGAAACGTCGTGGTCGTGTTCACACCGTCCACCGGTCGCCGGATCGCTCGTCCTGCTCGACGCGAACGTGCTGTACCCGATCAGCGTCTGCGACTTCATCCTCACCGCCAGCTCCCACCAACTCCACGACCAGCCAGTCACCCGCCGATTCGTAGACACCTCGATCATCAACACCAAAGACCGCCACGTCCTTGCCGCCGCACTCCACCACGACGTCGACTACATCATCACCAACGACACCCGCCTTCGAGCCGAGATCACCGCATGGCTCGACCATCGCCCCCGCCGCCACAAACTGATCGCCGCGATCTCCCCCAACCAGCTCACCGCAGAGCTGATCGGCGAGTCACCCAACGAAGTCGTCGCCGTGGTGACCGCAATCGCAACCCGGCTGCGGAACCCGACCCGGATTGCTACCCTCGCCCACGACGTGCTCACCACCCAACCCGCCTGGATCATCGACCACATCCGCTACCTCCACGACAACCACCAGCTCACAAGCACCGACCCCGTCGAACTCGCTACCCGGATCATCACAACCGCAGCCCACCACGACCTCCACGGCCAACTGCCCGCGGGATGGCCGGCGCCGACACCACCCGCCGTGGATCTTGCCCAGCCCAGCCTCGAAATCGGGTAGTGATCCGTGACATCACCGGCTCAGAGTCCCTGGCATGCAAGACGTCATCAACCTTTCCGAGCCCCGACGACGGTTCATCGCTATCGCAGTTCAATCGAAGTTGCGGTCTCATCTCCACGGCGGCGAGGCAAAGGAGGCCCGACCGCGACAGGCTCGACCGGACAATTCTCGGAGCGAGCAATGGTCGGTTTGAAACTCGATGCCAATCAGCCGTCGCCGGCCAAATGGGCGGACTGGCAGCGCCACGAGCCCGTGCTCGATGCAGTCGACTTCCCTGGACTTCGCAGCGCGCTCCTGAATCGCGACAACCCGGAGCACCACAAGGACGAACTGCTAGGCGCGCTGATCCGACTCGGCCAGTCCCAGCTCCATGTCGATGGTGACGCGAGGATGGCTACCATCGCGTGTCTGCTTCCTGGACTCCGACGCGTCGTTCGCCGCTACCAAGACATCCTCGGGCCATGCGACGCCTGGGCTGAGTTCGTCATCGCCCTCTGGGAACAACTCGGCACGTACGACCTCGATCGACGGCCGAGTCGAGTGGCAGCGAACCTGTTGTGGGATCCCACCAACCGCCTCGTTCGCGCTGTTCGCCGCGAGCGCGCCTGGCGCACTCACATCGACCGCGACGGCCACCGGCCCGGTCGTGTCGAGCAGCCGGCGGAGCCGACCGAGATGGAGACGGCCGCGACGGACCGGCATCCCCATCGGGGCCAGC
>JAYUDQ010000815.1:0-7486 GCA_043739745.1 Acidimicrobiia bacterium
CGTTCGAACTGATCGAGCGGGTCCGACGCGCCGCCGTCGGTTCGCGGATGATGGGCCGCGATCCGGCTGACGAGCTGAGCACCGCACTGCGCGACCTCGGCATCGAAGACGCACTCCACGTGATCCGGGCATTCTCGTGGTTCTCGTTCCTCGCCAACATCGCCGAGGACGTCCACCACCGCCGGCGGCGCCGCCACCACCGCGGTGCTGGCTCGCTCCATCAACGAGCATCGGCGCCACGTTCGAGGCGCTGGCCGACCAGGGGATGACCGGGGCCGACGTGATCAAGCGATTCGAATCCGTTGCCGTCACACCGGTGCTCACCGCGCGCCCCACCGAGGTCACGCGGGCGACCGTGCTGGAGGTCCGTCGCGAGATCGCTCGACATCTCGACGATGTCCGTCGCTCGACCATGGATCCGCAGGAGCAGGAGGACGTTGCGGGTGCGCGACGAGGTGAACGAGGCCCTGCGCTACTTCGAGCTGAGCATCTTCGACGAGCTACCGAAGCTGCACAGCGATGTCGAGCGTGAGGCCGTGCGTCGATGGCCTGAGCTGGCCGGCCGCCGCATCGGGCCGCTACTGCAGTTCGGCTCCTGGATCGGCGGCGACCGCGATGGCAACCCGTTCGTCACCGGGGAGGTGCTGCACTTCGCCACGTCTCGGCAGGCAACGATCGTGTGCGACCGGCACCTCCACGACCTGTTGCGCCTCTCGTGGGAGCTGTCCATGTGTCCATGTCCGAGCGACTCATCGAACCGACTGCGGGGCTTCGGGCCATGGCCGATGCCGCCGAAGACGACTCGCCCTACCGCGCCGACGAGCCTTACCGCCGGGCCGTGCGTGGTCTGCACGCCCGGGTCCACGCCACGGCGCTGGCCCGCGGCATCACGCCGAACAGTCCACCGGCCCACCGCTCGTTGCCGCCGTACACGTCGTCACGCGAGCTGCCGGCCGACCTCGATATCGTGATCACGTCGCTGCGATCGCATGGCGCAGCCGACATCGCCGAGGCCCGGGTCGAGCCGGTCCGGCGGAGCGTCGAACTGTTCGGGTTCCACCTTTGCTCGCTCGACCTCCGCCAGAACAGCGAGATCCACGGCGCTGTCCTCGACGAACTGTTCCGTGAAGTGATGGTCTGCGATCACTACCTCGAGTTGGACGAGCCTGCCCGCGTTGCGTTGCTCACGGCCGAACTGCATAGCCCGCGGCCGTTGCGGGCACCGTACGTGGCGTACTCGGAGCTGACGCTCTCTGAGCTGGAGATCCTCGAGAACGCAGCGATCGCATTCGAGCGATTCGGTGCCTCCGTGATCCGCCAATACGTGATCTCGAAGTGCGAATCGGTGAGTGACATGCTCGAAGTCGCCGTGCTGCTGCGTGAGGTCGGCCTGTTCCGGCCGGGCACGCATGACGGGCTGCCATCGTGTGCATGCGGCATCGTGCCGATGTTCGAGACGATCCCCGACCTGCAGGGCGCGTCGGCGACGATCCGGGCAGTGTTCGAGATCGACGTGTACGCCGAGATCGCGGGCTGTTCCACGGTCGCGGCGGCACGGTCGGCCGAGGCGGCGGCCCGAGCTATGAAGCGGCCGCATACGGGTTGATGATGAGTTGGCGGCGTTGGCCGAGAGGGCATACTGATCATTGGTGTACGAAACCGACGGGTTGGTCGAGTTCTTTCGATCCATCACACCCGTCAATGAAATTGGTTCACTCAACATCGGGAGTCGTCCAGCCTTTCGAAAGCCGTCGAATCGAATTGAAGATCTCCGGGCCATTCCATGGGTGTTCTCATGGTCGCAGGCTCGCGTCATGCTGCCCGGCTGGTACGGCGCGGGTAGCGCATTCCAGCAGGTGGACCGACGGCTCGCCCGAACGGCTTTCGTGGCTTCAGCATCTCCACGCATGCTGGCCGTTCCTGCGCTCGGTGTTGTCGAACATGGGCATGGTGCTGGCCAAGACCGACCTGTCACTGGCTCGGCGCTACGTCGAGCTGGCGTCCGAGCCGCAGTCGGCGGACGCCATCTTCGAGCGGATCGAGGCCGAGCACGCATGGTCGGTCGAGTGGGTGCGCCTCATCACCGGCGCCGCGCTGCTGGCGGACAACCCGGCGATGACCCGCAGCATCCGCAACCGCTTCCCCTACCTCGCAACAGCGGCTGAACCCGCCGGCCAGGTCGCCCGCAGCGGCACGGCCGCCAGGCCAACCCAGCCCAGCTATTGGCTGAACGTGACGTTGCCCTGGACGTCGTCCACCTTGACCGTGATCTTGCCTGTGTGCGCAACACCGGCGTCGGTCACCGTGCCGGTGCACGTGAACGTCGCACCCGGCGGGAGGATGAGGATCGCTTCCTTTCCGCAGTCGACGCCGATGGCGGTGGCCGTGGGGTTTCCCTTGTGGAGGCGGTCGTTGAGGGTCGCAACAGCCTTGGCGCGGCTGATGACCGCCTTCGTGGGCGCGATATGGACGTTGCCCTTGGTGTCCTTCTGGGTGATCTCGTAGGTGAGTGATTTTCCACCGACCGGGATCGTGCACGTGAAGGTCAAACCGACCTGTTGTCTTACCTTCGAGGGGCAAAGTGGGTCACCCGCCTTGGCCGGCTTGTAGTCGTCCGAGGCCAGCTTCACGAGCGCTTTGCGGAGCTTGCCCATGTCGAGATTGGCCGCATGTGCGGCGGACGGGACCAGCACCGTGGCGATGACGGCGATGGTGATGGCGGCAACTGCCCGAAGCGGACGGCTCATCTTCCCTCCCTTGTTGGAACCCTTGTTTGGGCTTGCGCGACCGGATAGTTCATTTGGCCCGAGGTGACCGGTCTCAGTGACCCCGGTTGATCCAGTCCTCGAGCATCGGCGCCTCAGCCCCGATGGTCGTCGAGTCGCCATGCCCCGTATGGACCACAGTCGAGGCTGGAAGCGTGAGCAGGAACGTTCGGATGCTGTCGATGATCGTCGGGAAATCGCTGTGGCTGCGTCCCGTGGCGCCCGGGCCTCCGCAGAACAGCGTGTCGCCGCTGAACAGCACCCCGCCGGACGCGTCGAACAGGCAGCAGCAGCCCGGGGAGTGCCCGGGCGTGTGCAACACGCCGAGCGAAACCCCGCCGGCGGTGAGCACCTCGCCCGGTGCCAGTACCCGGTCGGGCGAGTCAGCGGGGTAGACGACGTCCCACAGCATCTGATCGGCGGGGTGCAGCCAAATCGGTGCGTCGACGACGTCTCGGAGTGCGACGGCGGCGTTGATGTGATCGTTGTGGCCGTGCGTGAGGACGATGGCCCTCACGTGACGGCCGTTGACAGCGGCGACGATCGGCGCATGGTCATGGGCGGCATCGACCACCAAAACCTCGCGTTCGTTGCCAACGATCCAGATGTTGTTGGTGACCTCCCACTCGCCGCCGTCGAGGGCGAAGATCCCGGTGGTGTTGACGAGTTCGACAGCCGTAGCGCTCATAGGATTACGACGGAGCGGAGGACTTCGCCGCGCTCCATCTTGTGGAATGCGGCCTCGACGTCTTCGAGGGCGATCGTCTCGGAGACGAACTTGTCGAGGTCGAGGCGGCCCTGGAGGTAGAGGTCGATCAACATCGGGAAATCGCGACTCGGCAGGCAGTCGCCGTACCAGCTCGGCTTCAGCGCGCCGCCGCGGCCGAAGAACTCGATCATCGGGATGGCCGGCATTGTCATCTGCGGGTTCGGAACACCCACTTGTACGACGGTCCCGGCGAGGTCTCGGGCGAAGAATGCCTGCTCGAGGACCTTTGGGTTGCCGACGGCTTCGATGCACACGTCGGCACCGAAGCCACCAGTGGCCGCCTTCACGCCCTCGACCGGGTCCGTCGTTCCCGCGTTCACGGTATGGGTCGCGCCGCATTCCTTCGCCCAGGCCAGCTTGCGATCGTCGAGATCGACCGCCACGATCACGCTCGCGCCGGCCAGCTTGGCGCCCATGATGGCAGCATCGCCGACACCCCCGCAGCCGAACACCGCCACCGAGTCTCCGCGCTGCACGTTGCCGGTGAGCATGGCCGCGCCGATGCCGGCCATCACGCCGCAGCCGAGCAGTCCGGCCGTCGCCGCTGGTGCCGCCGAATTGACCGGTGTGCACTGCCCTGCGGCCACGAGCGTCTTTTCGGCGAACGCGCCGATCCCGAGGGCCGGCGACAGGATCGTGCCGTCGAGCAGGGTCATCTTCTGGGTGGCGTTGAACGTCGAGAAGCACAGATGGGGCTTGCCTTTGCGGCAGCTGCGGCACGTGCCACAGACGGCCCGCCAGTTCAGGATCACGAAGTCGCCGGGCGCGACGTTGGTGACGCCGACACCGACCGATTCCACGAGGCCGGCCGCCTCGTGTCCGAGGAGGAACGGGTAGTCGTCGTTGATCCCGCCTTCGCGGTAGTGGAGATCGGTGTGGCAGACGCCGCACGCCTGGATGGCAACGACGGCCTCACCCGGTCCGGGATCCGGGATCACGATCGTCTCGATCGTGACCGGCGCCTTCTTGGCCCGTGCGACGACTCCTCGAACCTGCTGTGCCACGTGACGCTCCTCTGTGCTGTCGACCTCGAACCGGCGGGGCGTATCTGAGCACACGTTTCGGGTGCAGCGGGAGGGTCGCCTGGTCGATGATGGGAGCGCATGTATCGACTCCTCCCTCATGTCCAGCCGTATGCGTGGGGTTCGGTGACGGCGTTCAGCCAACTCCTCGGGCTTCCCGCGACGGGCGGCCCGCAGGCGGAACTATGGCTCGGCGCGCACCATTCACTCCCATCCGACGTGCTGATCGGGGACCGCACGGTCCCACTCGATGAGGCGATTGCCTCGGATCCCTTGGGTTGGCTCGGAGAGGCCGTCGTCGCCCGCTTCGGGCCGCGGCTGCCCTTCCTCGTCAAGGTCCTCGCAGCAGCGCAACCACTGTCGATCCAGGCCCATCCGTCGAAGGCGCAGGCCGAGCTCGGCTTCGCCCGGGAGAACGCCCTCGGCCTTGCGCTCGATGGGCCGACACGGAACTACCGGGACCCGAACCACAAACCCGAATTGATCTGTGCACTGACGGAGTTCGAAGGTTTGTGCGGGTTCCGTTCGGAGGTTGCCGCGGTGGCGTTGCTGCGTCGCTTCGACACAGAGCTCCTTCGGGCCGCGGCCAGCGCAGTCGAGACGCAAGGCATGGTCCCGGCCCTCGCGGTCCTGCTACGCGCTTCCCGAGACGAGTGCTCCGAGGCAATTGCAGAAGTCGTCGGCCGTACGTTCGCCGACCTCGTCCACATCGCCGAACTGGCTCGTGGCTATCCGGGCGACCCGGGTGTTCTCGTGGCCTTGCTGCTCAACTACGTAGTGCTGTCTCCGGGGGAATCGTTGTTCCTCGGCGCCGGCAATATGCATGCGTACCTTCGTGGCACCGGCATCGAGATCATGGCCAGCTCCGACAACGTGCTCCGTGGAGGGCTCACACCGAAGCATGTGGATGTCGACGAGCTGATCCGGATCGTGCACCCGGAACCTGGCGTGGTGCCGATGGTGAATGCGAAAACGATGGCCGACGGCGTGCAGTGCTGGCCGGTTCCTGTCCCGGACTTTCTGCTCTGGCGGGCCGAGGTCGGAGCCAAGTCCACCTCGGTCGTTGTGCCGGTCCGCGGCCCGGCCGTGGTTCTCTGCACCGAGGGAACGGTGCAGTGCGTGTCCGGGGAAGGGGTGATCGAGCTCTCGCGTGGCGGTTCCGCAGTGAGCCGGGCGGGCGACTCCCTGCTCTGCTCCGGGATCGGGACGGTGTTCGTGGGGGCGGTCGGTCCTCGCGCCTGAGCGTCGGCGAGGCGTCACGATCTGCGCCGAAAGCCACCAAACAGAAGAATTCCTGGGTCATGATCCATGCGGAGGGATCGTGACTCAATCGACGAACAACCGCCGGGGCGCCGCCCTGCCGCTACCGCAGCGCGCGCAGGAGAACGCCATCTTTGCCGCGTGCGTGATCGGCATCGCGCTCGTGGCCACCGGCCTGCTGATCGTCTCGCTGGCCGATCTCGGGCCGCCGATCACCGAACTGCATGTGCCGATCTGGCTGATCGCCATCGGATTCCTCCTCGCCGCCCGCCTCACGATCACCGAGCAGATTGCCGGCACGATCCACGTGTTCTCGGCGCTCGAAGTTCCCCTCGTCTTTGCCATGTTCAGCACCCGACCCACACACGCAGTCGCGGCCTGCGCGGCCGGGAACGCGGCCGTACGGCTGCTGCAGCGCCGACAGCCGCTCGGGCGCTTTGCGTTCGGGCTTGCGCTGAACGTGTTCGAGGTCGCTGCGTCCCTTGCGCTGTTCCGTGCGTTGGTGGATGACGCCCTGATCCTGCACACGTCCACGTGGCTCACTGCGCTCGCCGTCGTGCTGGGTGTCCGGCTGCTGCGCACCGTCCTCGTCATCGGTGTCGTGCAGGCCAGCGGCGGCTGGATCGAGCGCCGCCAAGCCACGAGCTCGCTCGCGCTCGCGCTGGGCGCCTGCGTGTCGGTCACCTCCGCGGCTCTTGTCGCCGTGATGGTCGCGACGCAGAGCCGGTTGGCGATGGGCCTCGTTGCCGTCTTCTGTGCCGTTCCGCTGCTTGCGTACCACGCGTACGTGCAGCTCCAGGGGAAATACGCGCGCCTACGATTACTCCAGGAGTTCACGGCCGGGCTCTCCCGCTCCACGGACCTTGCCCAGGTTGTCAGCTCGGTGCTCGACCGGACACGCCGGGTGATGCGCACCGAACGTTCGGAGATCCTGCTTTTCGCCGTCGACTCCACCGTGTCGACCCATGAGTCGCTGGGCGGGGACGGGCTCAGCGTTACCGTGCCGTCGGTCGGCGATTGGCTGTGGGAGCGCGTCGTCGACGAGCGCCGCCCGATCGTGTGCCCCGAGCGGGCCAACGATTCGCTGGCCTCGGTCTACCTGACGATGGTGCAATCGCGGGACCTCGTGGCCGCCCCGCTCGTGCATGGCGGCGATCTGCTGGGCGTGCTCCTCGTTCGGGACCGACTCGCGGAACTGCCGACCTTTTCCCCGGACGACTGCGACCTCTTCGCCACCATGGCCGATCAGACCGCCACCGCGCTGCACGCCGCCCGGCTCGCCGATCGAGTGCGCAGCGAGGAGGCCGAGAAGGTGAAGGTCGCAGCCCACGACGCGCTCACCGGCCTGCCGAATCGGGCGTCGTTCAACCTGGCCCTCGACGCGTTGAGTCGCTCCGTTCCGGCCGATTCCACGGCCACGACCGCTGCCGTTTTGTCACTCGACCTCAACCGCTTCAAGGAGGTGAACGCCGTCCTCGGACACACCACGGGAGACGCGCTCATCGTCGGCGTTGCCCAGCGGGTGCGACAGGCAGTCCCCGCTGAGGCCACTGTGGCCAGGCTCGGCGGCGACGAACTGGCGGTGCTGATTCCGGGCATCACCACGCGTGAGGAGGCGGTGGCGCTCGCCGATCGGGTGCAGGAGGCGGTGCGCGTCGAGTTCGCCATCG
>JAYUDQ010000816.1:0-2889 GCA_043739745.1 Acidimicrobiia bacterium
GTGCTGTTCCCGTTCGGGCACGGCCTCTCCTATGGCGATGTCTCCTGGATCTCGGCGACAGCGTCGGCAACCGAGATCTCGCCGGGCGGCCGTGTCACCGTGCAGGTCGAACTCGTCAACACCGGGGCTCGCGCCGGAACGGCTGTCGTGCAGGGTTACGTGGCGGCACGCTCGATCGCAAGCGACGGAATGGGCGGGCTGGAAGCCCAGGACCGTCCGGCCAAGGAGCTGCGGGCATGGGCCAAGGTGTCGCTCGGCGCCGGCGAGTCGGCCACGGCCGAAGTCCGTTTCCCCGCGCTCGCGTTCCGACGTTGGGACAGCGATGCGCACGGGTGGGTCACCGACGCCGGCAGCTACGAGCTCGTGCTGTGTGCATCCGCGACGGACGAGCGCTTCCGTCTCCCATTGCGAATCATTCCCGTTTCGTAACGGGCGTCAAGCGCTCACGGTGCTCTCATGGTCGAAGCCGTACAACAGTGGTTACCGATCCCCGAACGGGTCTCACCGAAGGACGAGCGATGACTGAAGACGCTGAAACCCCGAGCACCGAGCCGACCGCTGCTATGGAGGCATACGAATCTGGCGGACTCGGCACATCCATATGGCGCGCGCCGGATACAGGCGGCGAGGTCACGCCATCGTCTGGCATTGACGACACGAACGCCCGGACGGGCCAACCGGTCGATCCGACCGGCCCGGCCGCGTCGCACAGCACGGCCGGGTCGTACAGCGTCCCCGCCCCGGCCACTCGGGTCGACGATGCCAGGCGTAGCCGATTCGGACCGATCCTCGCCGGCGCCCTGGCCGGCGCGCTCGTGGCCACCGGCGTTTCTGCTGCGATGACGACCGCGCTGCGCAAGAACGGCAGCTCGTCCTCGTCGATCACGACTGCGGCGTCGGCGACACCGGTATCCCTCACGTCCGGCAACACCGTCAGCGATCTCGTGAAGCGCATCGCCCCGTCCGTCGTCCGCGTCAAGGTCGACATCACCCAGAACGGGCCGTTCGGCACGCAGTCCGGCAAGGGCGAAGGCACAGGCGTCATCCTCACGGCCGACGGTGAGCTGCTCACGAACGCGCACGTCGTCGATTCGGCTACCAACGTCACGGTGACGACTTCGGACGGGAAGAATCACCCGGCCAAGGTGCTCGGTGTCGACACCGATGATGACATCGCCGTCGTCAAGATGACCGATGTCAAGAACCTCACGCCGGCCATACTCGGAACCTCAGCGAAAGCGATCGTGGGTGAGCCGGTTGTTGCCGTTGGCAACGCGCTCGGCCTCGACGGTGCACCGACGGTGACCACCGGAATCGTCTCGGCGCTCAATCGCAGCCTCGACGACCAGACGTCGAGCCTGCACGGGCTCATCCAGACCGACGCCGCCATCAATCACGGCAACTCCGGCGGCCCGCTCCTGAACGCCCGAGGTGAGGTGATCGGCATCAACACGGCGATCGCCGCGGATGCCAACAACATCGGCTTCTCGATCGCCATCGACAACGTGAAGCCGTTGATCGCAAAGCTCGAGAAGGGTCAGCAGGTCACCAGCGACAAGACCTACCTCGGCATCTCCACCCAGACGGTGAGCGACGACGTCCGCAGCCAGCTCGGCCTCAAGGCGACCGCAGGCGCGGTGATCGGCGAGGTCGGCGCCAATACGCCCGCCGAGCGAGCCGGACTGAAGAAGAACGACGTCGTCACGAAGGCGAACGGCGCGGACATCACGACCGCGCAGCAGCTGACCTCGATCGTGCATCACCTCAGCCCCGGTGACCATCTCAGGCTGACCGTCGACCGCGCCGGCAAGACCGTGTCCATCGACGCCACACTCGGCACTCGCGGGGCCGTTGCGGCATGACGCGACTCCCTCGCAGGTCTTCCCCTCGACCCCGGCCGCAATACGCGGTCGGGGTCGAATCGTTCCAGGCTTGCGGCCATGCCGACGCCGGCCAGCTGAGCCGCGGCTCTGAACGACAGCAGCCCCCGGCCGAGGCCGGGGGCTGCACGGCCGTCACGGCGGGAGACGACCGGACTTCCTATGGTGCTGCCCTTCGATGAGAAGCACATGAAAGGGACGGAGCATCTCCCACATGTAGTCCCACATGTAAGGTCGACGGTTGGTGAACCTCATTTGTGGGTAGTGCCACAGAGCGGCGTTCGATCCCACGCTTTCCGACCGAGACTTCGAGCACAGGAGCACACGATGCCCACGATGCCCACGATGCCCACATCGAAAATGGGCCCGGCTGCACGCCTCATCCCGCATCGTCGCCGCTCCTCCAGACTCATCGCCACGGGGCTTGTCGCGGCCTCGGCGCTGACCATCGCCAGCATCGGCGCAACGTCCTCGGATGCCAGAACCGTCACCCCGAACGTTGCCATCCAGGTGCTCCCGACCCAGCGGGTCGCGCCCGGCGGCACAGCCCAGTACCCCTTCGTCCTGAGGACGGTCGGCAACACCGGTACTGTCTCGTTCGAAGCCAGTGGTCTCCCGGCGGGGACAACTGCAGAGGTGGTGAACCTCGGTGCTGGTCGTTACGAGCTCGACGTCAAGATCGCCACGAACGCGCCCATCTCGAGTTCCACCATCACGCTGCGGGCCCGCTCGAAGGCCAAGCTCCAGAGCACGGCGGTCTACCTCGAGGTGATCGCCGGACCGCAGATCCAGCCACCGGTGACAACCCCCCCGGGGACCGTCCCGCCGGTCACGACAGCGCCGACGACGACACCGGCCGCCGCGGCGCCCGTCTTCGGACTTCGCTCGGACAACCCGGAGCGCACGGCGGCCGCAGGCCAGACCGCGACGTTCGGCGTCACCGTGGATCGATCCTCCGGGTACGGCGGAGCGGTCGGATTCTCCGTCAGCGGTGTCCCCGCCGGTGTGA
>JAYUDQ010000817.1:0-17394 GCA_043739745.1 Acidimicrobiia bacterium
GGGTATTCGGCCTGTGCGCCGAGATAGACCTGGCACCGCTGTGTCGGACACACTTCGCCCTTCGTCGCCATCGTGCGGAAGGCGTAGGTGCGGGCGGCAATCGCTTGGGCCTGCAGTGTCGCCGCCGGCCAGTCAGGGGACAAGATCTCGCCCATGCCACGCAGGTAGTCCTCCATATCGAGCTCGTTCACGACCCGGATGCCGCTGCTCGCGGTCAGCTCGAGCGTGCCTCGGTACCGCTTGGCGCCTACGGTCACCACGCCACTCTTCGCTGCGCTGGCCTGGAGACGGGGCACCGGGACGACGGGTTCGAGAGTCGTGTGACCGGTTGCCGAATTGCCCGGTTCTGACGTATCGGTCGTCACGATCGTCGACTTCCCCGCCCCATCGAGGGGGGTCGGCGCAGCCGTCGCGATGGGCGGGGACCCGGTGGAAGCGATCGGACCTGAGACCTCAGGAAGTGCGCCCGTGGGCGGCGGGGCGGGCGCGAGCGTCGTGGGCGGGCTCAGGATGATCACGCTGCTCTGGTTCTCCGGGTCGGGCGGAACGGGCACAACGATCGGCGACGGTCCCGGCACGAGCGTCGGCTCGGCCGCGGAGAACGGGGTGCTCGTCGTGGCTTCTGCGGCAGACCCGCTGGACTGCGCCAGGATCAACGACCGAGTCGCGATCAGCTCGATCCCGACCTGCACGGTGTGATCCGAATCCCGCAACGCGAACGAGCGGGTCATGGATGGGGCGGCCGCAGACTGGGCCGTCCCCGATCCCGATGTTCCCGACACGATCGCCACCAGTCCGCCCGAGGTACTTCGCACGGTGACCTGGCCGCTCGCCGGTACCTTGCGGTCGCCAATGGTCCCGCCGTTCGGGAAGCCGATCGTCAACGAGCCGACCGACATCAGGGGTACCCGGACGGTGCCTCCCTGCTTCAGAAGACTCGTTCCCGGATAGAACAGCGTGAGGATCTCCGCGGCAGAGCGGCCGCTCTTGGCCATCCAGTACGCCCCGTCCTGCGCCATCCCGACACCGTGACCGAAGCCGCGGCCGTCGATGACGACGATCGTGTCGGCGCGGGCCGCACTCGTGCTTGCACCGACGACGGCGATCGCCGCCACAGCCGCGAGCGCCAACCGGTAGGACACCCGATCTGTTCGCCCAACGCGCCGCCGCGCGTCGTCGTTCCCGAAACCCGTCATGCGGCCGTCAGTCTGCTCGCTGTTGGCCGGTTCGCCTACATCCCCCGGTAGATTGGTTCCATGACGACCCCCCTTTCCCCCGGTGCCGGATGGGGAGTGCTGCATCTCTTCTTCCGGGTCGACCCGTTCCTCGACGTCGATGTGGAGGCGGCTGCGGCGGCGGTGAAGTCCGCACAGGCGGACGATCATCAGGTCGTCACGTTTGCGGTACTCGGCCACAAGGGCGATGTGGGTTTCATGGCGCTCGGCCCTGATCTCTGGCGCCTGCGCCGCTTGCAGACGGAGTTGCAGCGCACCGGGCTCGTGTTGACCGACTCGTACGTGTCGATGACCGAGGTGTCGGAATACGCCGCCGGGATGCCCGAGGAGATGCTGAAGGCCCGGCTCTATCCGCAGATCCCGCCCGCTGGCATGCGGGCGATCTGCTTCTACCCGATGTCGAAGCGGCGCGGCCTCGGTGCCGACGATGCAAACTGGTTCACCCTCGGCTTCGATGAGCGCAGCGCACTGATGCGTGAGCACGGCGCATCCGGACGGAAGTTCGCCGGCCGCATCACGCAGCTGATCACCGGCTCGACCGGACTCGACGACCACGAGTGGGGGGTCACGCTGTTCGCGCACGACCCGGCCGATCTGAAGGCCACCGTGTACACGATGCGCTTCGACGAGGCCTCGGCCAGATACGCGGAGTTCGGGCTGTTCGTCACCGGGCTGATCGGCGAGGCGACCGAAGTCCTCACCGCGCTTGCCCGCTGAATCGTCCGACTAGCCCGTGGCGGCTACTGCCACCCAGCGCCCGCCCTGTTTGCGCAACACACTGAGCGCGGACGTCACGCGGTTGCCGCCGGCGTCGAACGTGGTCGAACCAGTTGCCCCATCGAGCCGAGCCGTTCGCAAGACCTCCCGAAGTGGGGACCGGACTGCGCCAGGGTCGGGTTCGGTGCCGAGCGTGTCGATCGCCGGCCGCAGCGCCCGGATCACCAGCATGGCCGCGTCGTACGCCGCTGTCACGGAAACGGTCGGCGCGCCATAGCCGGCGGCCGCGTAGTCCTCACGAAACGCACGCGCCCGGAGCGACATCGACAGTGGCGTGGCCCCGACCGCGCACAGGTCTCCCTCGCTCAGCGTCGACAGTGCGTCGGCGCATCCGGCCGCCCCGTCCTGGCCTCCGCTCAGGAACGCCGCCTGCGGTTGCCTGGCCCGGGCCGCGCTCGATAGTGGCAGGCCGGTCTCGACGTCGCCGCCGAAGACGACGAGCGCCGGCGCACCGTCGAACACCTTCGCGACGAATGCCGGTGTAAGTCTGCCGCTGTCGGTCGGGGCCAGCCCGAGCGCCGTGACTTCCGCGCCGGACGCGGCGAGGCGTGCATCGACGGCCATCGTGAAGGCACGTGCGTTCTCGCCTGCATCGCTGGTCGTCACCGTCGACGGTTTGGGAACCGCAGCCACGGCGGAAGTGAGGGTGTAGGCGGCGGCGTACGTCCCGGCGGTCGTGTCGTCGGTCAGCATCCGCAGCGTGAGCGGCGCCGGGAGGTTTGAAGCGACCGTGGCGGTCACGCTGCCCGATACCGGTGTGCTCGTCGCTGTGGTGGCACCCTCGATATGGGGCGCGCTGGCCGGACCGAGGACGAGAAGCGTCGTGTTCTGCTTCGCCGCCATCGCGTCGAGCGGTGAAGCGGTCGACGGGGCCAGCGCTCCGATCACGGCCACGATGTCCGCCTCCTTCTTCAGCTTGCGGCCCACCGCCGCGGCCGGTCCCGATTTGGCTGTCTCGTCAATGGTCTCGACCTCGACGCCCCAACCCGACGGGAGCAACCGGTCCTCTGTGGCGTGCGCAATCGCGAGCTTCACCGCCCGCACGGCGGCATCGCCCGACTCCTTGGTCGCTCCCGACGCGGGCGCAACCACGAGGATGGTGACCGTCTTCGCCGGTTTCGTCGGTTTCGACTCGGTGAGGCTGTTCGTCGCGGCAGCGCCGGCGGCAGGTTTTGAGGTGACCGTGGCCGCACCGACGCCGCCGAGCGATGCCACCACTACTGCGAGGCAGCCTGCGGCGATGAGAGCTGTCCTTCGGCGGGCGATCCACGGAGCATACTTTCCGCCATGCTGTTGACTTCCGCAGTGGGATCTCCCGACGCGTCAGCGGCCCCAGACGTGGTCGTAGCCGTGGAGCTGTCGCCCATGCTCGCGGCGAAGCTCGATGTCCTTCGGGACGGCCTGCGATCGTTGGGAGCGGTCGTCATCGCGTTCTCCGGCGGAACGGACTCTGCCCTGCTCGCCCATGTGGCCCACGACGTGCTGGGCCAGCGGGCCATTGCGGTGACTGCGGTCTCACCGTCGCTTCCGGAAGATGAACGGGTGCATTGCGCAACGCTCGCGGCCGAGTGGGGGATCGCCTGGATGGGCCGGACCACCCATGAGCTTGCCAACCCGGACTACGTCGCGAACGCCGGTGATCGTTGTTATTGGTGCAAAGCGGAGCTGATGGACGTCATCGGCCCCGTGGCGGTGGAGCGCGGCGCCGTGGCCGTCCTCGGCGTGAACGTGGACGACCTCGGCGAGCATCGGCCCGGCCAGCAGGCGGCCAGCGAGCGTGGTGCGCGGTTCCCGATGGTCGAGGCCGGGCTCACGAAGGCTGACGTGCGTGCCATCTCGCGCGCGCTGGGCCTTCGCACCTGGGACCGCCCCGCTGCGGCCTGCCTGGCCTCACGGCTCCCCTACGGAACGCCGGTCACCATCCAGGTGCTGTCCAGGGTCGAGCGCTCCGAAGCCGCGCTCCGGCGGCTCGGTTTCCGTGAGCTCCGCGTCCGCCACTACGGCGATACCGCCCGACTCGAGCTCGGTGCGGGTGAGATGGCACAGGCGCTCGAGCATCGGACTGCGATCGTCGGTGCGCTCAAACAGGCGGGGTACACGTACGTGACGTTGGACCTCGAAGGCTTTCGGTCGGGCAACCTGAACGCCGCGCTGTCCTAGTCGGTCCCAGTCGTCCCCGGGGGTTGCACGCAGCAGCGCGCTCCGACTCACCAACCGTTGCTGCCAGGTCCGCCCTTGAACGGACCCACGACTTTCGACGTGATCCACCCGCCGTAGAAGCCGCCGGGCTGCGGACTGACGAGCTCGTCGTCCACGTAACACGCATCCATGCGACCCGGATAGAACGCAATGTGGTCGGCGATGAGTCCGTACCCGGCATATGGGTGGGCGTACGACCAGGCAACGTCTCGTTCCGTCTCGTCCCCGACGGTCACGGTGAAGTAGGTGGCCAGTCCCTTGAATTCGCAGAACGACGGCCGATGCCCGCTTGGGCGGACGTGCTCCATCAACACGTCCGTCGTGGGCAGGTAGTAGATGGGCGGATGGCTGGTCTCGAGCACCCGGAACGCTCGGGTCGTGGCCGCGATGACGCGCGCGTTGAAGACGATCTCGATTCGGGACGTCGTGGGTTCGACCCGTGGTGGCCGGGGGTAGTCCCAGACCGATTCCTGACCCGGCCCGGGTTCGATCCGCTGTGGGCGCTGCACGTCCCGAGTGTGGCCCGAGTTCGTGGCGACCGCCAACATTCCGCGTGGTTCGTTCTCCGGTCCAGCGTGTTCTGACGACGCATCCTCGCACGGCGGTACATTGCACGCATGGGCGCTCGGACGGATTGCCGTCACTATTCGTCGCGGTCGACACCGGCCGGGGTCGTCGAGCGCTGTCGGCTCGACATGGCCCAGGCCGTGCCGTTCGACTGCCCGGACAACTGCATCTTCTTCGAACCCCGTGCGATCAGCGGGGTCGGCTGGCAGACCGAGCCAGATGAGGATGCGGCGAGCTGAGCCGGACGGGGTCACGGTGTTCGTTCTCCCGGCCCGCGTGCTATGCCGGAAGCATGACGGTTTCCGATGGGTGAGCGTGCAGAGCTGATTCGTTGGAGCGAGACGCTGTCGGGCATAGCCCGCACCGGTCTGGGGTTCACGCAGAGCCAGTACGAGCGGGAACGCTTCGAGGAGATCCTGCATGTGGCTGCGGACATGCGCCACGCCGCGGGGCATGATCTGACGCCCTCTGAACTGCAGGCGGAGTGGCTGAAGACGGTCGGGTCCGGTGTACCCGGCTACATCACTCCGAAAGTTGCGGTCGGCGCAGTTGTCGGCAACGAGAAGGGCGAGATACTGCTCATCCAGCGGGCCGACTCGGGTCACTGGCTCTACCCGACCGGTTGGGCCGACATTGGATACTCACCCGCAGAGGTCGCGGTGAAGGAGGTCCGTGAGGAGACCGGCATCGAGTGCGATGTCGTGCAGGTGCTCGGTGTGCACGACGGCATGCGGCTCGGCTTCACTGCGGTGCCGCTGTACTCGATCGTGTTCCACTGCCGGGCGACCGGTGGCTCGCTCGACCCCCATCCGCTCGAAGCCAGCGATGTCGGCTGGTTCGGTGCCGATGCGCTTCCGACGCCGATCATCGGTGCCGACCGTTGGGCGCCGTCCGCGTTCTCGGCCATCCGGGGCGAACCGGTCACGGTCGGTTTCGACGAGCCCCGCTCGCCCGTCTGGCGGGGCGCGGCCGAGTGACGGTCTCGCCGGCGCTGATAGCGGCCACCTCCCGATGGTGCCGCTAACGTCTCGTCAGTGACTTCACGCCATCGCGCGCTCCTGTCCGTCTACGACAAGACGGGAGTCGAGGCACTTGCGTCGGGCCTCGCCGAGCTCGGCTTCGAGCTGGTATCGAGCGGTGGGACGTCCAAAGCCCTTACCGCGGCCGGCATAGCACACCTGTCTGTCGAGGACGTGACGGGATTCCCCGAGATGCTCGACGGCCGGGTCAAGACCCTCCACCCGCGTCTGCACGCCGGGATACTTGCCGACCGGTCGATCGTCGAACACCTCGACACCATCGCGGCGCACGACATCGCCCCGATCGATCTCGTCGTGTGCAACCTCTATCCGTTCCGCGCCGACCCATCGATCGAGCTGATCGACGTCGGTGGCCCGTCGATGGTGCGCGCCGCCGCAAAGAACTATGCGCACGTAGGGGTTCTGGTTGATCCGACCGCATACGAATCTGTGCTGGCGGAGTTGCGCACCTCGAACGGTGCACTCTCCGAGGCGACCCGGCGGCAGCTCGCCCGTGATGCGTTCGCGCACACCGCTGCCTACGACGCGGCGATCGTCACGTGGTTCGATTCCGTCCCCGCAGGCGCACCTGGCGCGTCGTTTCCGTCGTCGCTGCACCTTTCGCTCGAGCACGCGCAATCGCTCCGCTATGGCGAGAATCCCCATCAGCAAGGGGCCCGTTACCGTTTCGAAGGGCAACACAGCTGGTGGGACTCCGCGACGCAGCATGGCGGAAAAGAGCTCAGCTTCCTCAACGTCTACGACGCCGACGCAGCCTGGCGGATCGTCAACGAGCTCGGCGACTCGCCGGCGGTGGCCATCATCAAACACGCCAATCCCTGCGGCGCGGCCGTCGCCGGCGACATCACGACCGCCTACCGCCACGCGCACCTCTGTGATCCGGTCTCGGCGTTCGGTGGCGTCGTCGCAATCAATCGCACCGTGCCGGTCGAACTGGCGACTGCGCTGGCCGAGGTCTTCACCGAAGTCGTCATAGCGCCCGGCTATGACCCCGACGCCCTTGCGCTGCTGACCGCGAAGAAGAACCTTCGTGTTCTCACCGCCGCGGCCCCGCAGATGCCGAGGTTCAACATCCGCTCCGTCGATGGAGGTCTCCTGCTCCAGGAGCCCGATGACGTGCTGACCGACATCAATTCGCACGATGCCTGGCAACTTGTCACCAAGGCCAGCCCTACCGCATCGCAGTGGCGCGACATCCTCTTCGCCTGGTCGATCTCGGCCCACGTCTCTTCGAATGCGATCGTGATCGTCAACGACGGCCAGGCGGTGGGCATCGGCGCCGGGCAGCAGAGCCGGGTCGACGCCGCGGCGATTGCTGTCCGCAAGGCTGCCGACCGGGCGCGCGGGGGAGTCTGCGCGAGTGATGCGTACTTTCCGTTCCGCGACGGCCTCGACCTTGTCGCCGCCGCAGGGGTGAGCGTTGTGGTGCAGCCCGGCGGATCGGTCCGCGACGGCGAGGTCATCGCCGCCGCCGACGAGCACGGCATCGCCATGATCATGACTGGCGTGCGCCACTTTCGACACTGAGCTGATGGCGGTGGGCCCCGCCTCCGCTTCGCTTCGGCACCACCGCAGCGGCGCCTCGCTGGGCGCTCATTGCTGGACTCTTCGCATGCTCGTCGCTTTCGCATTCGGCCACGGCGCCTGAGCTGATGGCGGTGGGCCCCGCCTCCGCTTCGCTTCGGCACCCACCGCAGCGGCGCCTCGCTGGCGGCTTCGACCGCGGATGGGACCGCGCTCTACGCTCTGGGCCCTATGACGAAAGCCCCCGTTCATGTCACGGTCACCGGTGCAGCCGGTCAGATCGGCTACTCGCTCCTGTTCCGCATTGCGTCTGGCCACCTGCTCGGAGTCGACCAGCCCGTCGTTCTGCGTCTGCTCGAGGTCGAGCCTGCACTGAAGGCGCTCGACGGCGTGGTGATGGAGCTCGACGACTGCGCCTTCCCACTTCTCAGCGACGTTGTGGCCACGAGCGATGCGGCCACCGCGTTCAGCGGCACGTCGTGGGCCCTCCTCGTTGGTGCCATGCCCCGCAAGGCGGGAATGGAGCGTGGCGATCTGCTCAGCGCCAACGGAGGGATCTTCCAGCCCCAGGGCCAGGCCATCGCGGCCAACGCGGCCAGCGACGTCCGCATCGTCGTCGTCGGCAACCCCTGCAACACGAACTGCCTCATCGCCCGCTCGAATGCCAAGGAGATCCCGGCCGAGCGCTGGTTCGCCATGACCCGCCTCGATCAGAATCGGGCCAAGGCGCAACTGGCCAGGAAGGCCGGCGTCGCCATCACCGAGGTCAAGCACATGGCCATCTGGGGCAACCACTCGGCGACCCAGTACCCCGATGCCCGGAACGCCACAATCGGCGCCAAGCCGGTGTTCGACGTCATCGACGACCATGCCTGGCTCGACGATGCCTTCATCTCGACCGTGCAGAAGCGCGGCGCGGCCATCATCGAAGCGCGCGGCCTGTCATCGGCGGCATCTGCGGCGAACGCGGCGATCGACTCGGTGAACAGCATCTGGAACCCGACCATGTCCGACGAGGTCGCGTCGCTGGCAGTCATCAGCAAGGGCGAGTACGGCGTTCCGGAGGGCTTGCAGTTCGGCTTCCCGATCGTCACCGACGGCAGCACGTGGTCGGTGAAGGAAGGGCTGCCGGTCGACGAGTTCGCTACGGGCAAGATCGCCATCACCACGAAGGAACTCCAGGAGGAGCTCGAGGAAGTGAAGGCGCTCGGCCTGGTCTGATGTCGGGACGGTCGGGCGCTCGTTCAGGCACTTGCGCTACGGTACCGTATCGTTTACCTTACGCTACGAAACCGTAGCGAATACGCGATGCGAGAGGCGAGCATGACGACGACTGCACTACCGGCTGCGCTCCACCAACCAGATCTCGGTGGCGTCGACCCCGAGGTCTATGGTCGGCGTTGGGCCATCCTCGGCGTGTTGTGTCTGAGCCTTGTGCTCGTGGTTGCCGCGGTCAGCTCGGTCAACACGGCGATCCCATCGATCCGCCTCCAGCTCCTTCCGACGGATGCCCAGCTCCTCTGGATCGTCGACATCTACGCCGTCGTGTTCGCCGGGCTTCTCCTGCCGGCGGGTGCACTCGGGGACCGCTTCGGCCGGAAGAGCGCGCTGCAGTTCGGCCTCATCACGTTCGCCGTCGGCTCGGTGCTCTCGAGCCAAGCCGGCAGCCCAGCGAATCTGCTGGCGTTCCGCTGCATCATGGGCCTCGGGGCGGCCTTCATCATGCCGTCGACGCTCTCGCTGCTGACGAGTGTGTTCCCGCCGGCCGAACGGCCGAAGGCCATCGCGGTGTGGACCGGGTTCGCCGGTGCAGGTGGCGTCATCGGCACGCTGATGAGCGGACTCGTGCTGGGCCACTACTGGTGGGGCTCGGTGTTCTTCGTGTCGGTGCCGATCACGTTGTTGGCCGTCTTGCTGGTGTCGGTGATGTGCCCATCGTCGAAAGAGGAGCACGTCACCCCGCTCGACCCGATCGGGGCCGGGTTGTCCGTGCTCGGATTCGGCTCACTCCTCTACGGCATCATCGAGGGTCCCGAGAAGGGCTGGACCTCGGTCCACAGCATTGCCGCATTCGCGCTGGCCATCGTCGGCCTCGTCGGTTTCGTGCTGTGGGAACGGCAGTGGACGAACCCCATGCTCGATGTGCGCTTCTTCGGAATCCCGCGTTTCGGCGCCGGCGCGCTCGGTGTCACGTTCACGTTCTTCGCCATGTTCTCGATGTTCTTCCTCATCGCCCAGTTCCTCCAATCGGTGCGGGGCTACTCGCCACTCAAGGCGGGCGTCTGCACGCTGCCGTTCGCGATCACCATGGTGGCGGTGTCGCCACGGGGCGCGACGCTGGCCGCGAAGTTCGGTCCGCGCCGGGTCATCCTCAGCGGTCTCTCGATCATCCCCGTCGGCCTCGTGATGCTGTCGCTTGTCGGTGCGAAGTCGCCGTATCTGCTGCTGGCCGTCGGACTCGTCGTGCTCTCCGCCGGCGCGGCGCTGGCCATGCCGACGATGTCGACAGGCATCGTGCTGTCCCTACCGATGAGCAAAGCCGGCGTCGGTTCCGCAGTGAACGACACCACCCGTGAGGTCGGCGGCGCGGTCGGCATCGCCGTGCTCGGCTCGATACTCAGCTCGCATTACCGCAACGGAATGAAGACGGCGATCGCGCAGCTGCCACCCGAGGCCGCGCAGGTCGCTGTGGCCGCCCGCCGCGGCGTCGGCGCGCTGGCAGGACTCGTGGCGGCGGCTCCGGGCGTACCTGCGTTGAGGGGCCAGCTGCCCCAGCTGCAGGCGCTGCTGTCGACGGCGAAGGCGGAGTTCACCGGTGGCATGCACCTCGGAATGCGGGTCGCGGCCGCCCTCATGGTCATCGTTGCCGCGGTCGTCTATCGGTGGTACCCCGAGGGTCAGCTCCGCCCGTACGGAATGGCGGCCGACGCCGGCCGTCACCAGCCAGCTGATCGGTGAGCGCGACCGAAGATCCACGCATCGTCCGGTCGCGCGCCACCGTCTTGGCGGCCGCCGTTGCGCTGCTGCAGAACGAGGGCTATCGGGGATTCAGTGTCGAGGGTGTGTCCGCGCGCTCGGGGGTGGCTAAGACCACTATCTACCGCCATTGGCCCGAGCGGCAGTTGCTCCTGCTCGACGCGTTCCGATCCGTCAAGTTCCCACCTGAGTACGCACCCCGGTTCGCCCCGACGGCTGACCTGTCTGCCGACCTCGTACGGGAGATGCGCGGTCTGGCCGCTGGCCTCACCAGCAGCGACTGGGTGGAGGTGCTGCCCGCAATCATCGAAGCAGCCGAGCGCGAGCCGGAGTTCCTCGTACTCGCCCGTGTGTTCGTCGAGGAGCGGCGCAAGCCGGTACGCATGCGCCTCGAACTGGCAGTGGAGCAGGGCGACCTGCCCGGCGACTCCGACGTCGAGCTGCTCCTCGCGCAGCTCGGCGGGCCGCTCTTCTACCGCCGGCTCATCGCTCATCAGCCGGTCGATGATCACGCGATGATCGATCGGCTGGTCCGTCAGGTGCTGATCGGTGCTGGCGCCCGGCCGTGACAGCGGACGGGAGGGCGCGTTGGTCGGGGCGATTGCTCGGCGATGAGCACCCGGCCTCATCCCGATGTCATCTGGGTGGGGCAGGATGGCGGCCACGCTTCCGCATCTCGCTCCACTGAAAGGGGACCTTGATGTCCTTGCTTGAATCCGCACCTCGCCGCATGGGCGCCTTCGCACGCGAGGGCACCAAGACCTACCGGGCCAACCGGGTCTACGACAAGCTCGGCATGCTCGTGGGCATCACGGTCGTGACCGGAGCGATCACGGCATCGATGATCAAGGAGACCACGAGCCTCGGGTTCTTCCTGCCGGCAATGCTGGTCGCCCTGGGCTGTGCCATCGCCGGCTCGTTCAAGCCGAACCTGGCCAAGACGCTCGCCCCGATCTACGCACTTGCTGAGGGAGCGGTGCTAGGGGCGCTGTCGAAGATCTACAGCAACGTCTCAGGCGGCATCGTACCGACCGCCATCGTCCTCACCGCCGCCATCTTCATCGGCTGCCTGCTGGTGTTCCGCACCGGCATCGTCAAGGTCACGCCGCGCTTCACCGCCATGGTCGGCATCGGCATGATGGCGCTGTTCGTGCTGTACCTCGCCTCGATGTTCGGGCTCTCCGTGCCGGGCATCAACGACATCCGCGGCGGCCTGATCTTCGGCATCATCGGGCTCGCGCTCGGCATCGGCCGGCTGTTCATCGACTTCGACCGGGTCCAGAAGTTCGAGGGTGCCGGCTCGATGACCGACAGTGCCGAGTGGTTCCTCTCGATGCAGCTGCTGATCAGCCTCGTATTCATCTACATCAACGTCCTCCGGGTCCTGGCCGCCAACGGCCGCCGCAACTGACGAACTTACGGCCGTCGAAGCAAGTGGTAGACGAGGTGGGCGGCGAACATTCCGAGTGACCCCCGAGTCGGGTTCACCCGACCAAGCAGCAGAGGGTCGTCGTTCGGCGCTACCGCTTCGTCGTTGAGCAGGAAGCCGGTGCAGAAGCCGGCCTTGCGAGCAGCGGCGGCGACCCGTTCGTCCGCTTGACCGTGCGGGTAGCCGATAACTGTGAGTGGGTGCTCACTGACGTGCTCGAGTTCCTTGCCTCCCGCTGCCATGGCCAGTTCGAGTTCCGAATCCCGAAGCGGTGGGAGTCGGTCGTGTCGGAGCGTGTGAAAACCGATGGTCATTCCGGCCTGCCTGAGCGCGCGGACGTCGGCCTCCCGCATGCCTGCTTCCGACGGATCGGGTCCGATCGCTTGGGAAAGCCGTGTCGCCACTGCGTCACGCTCAAGAGGTGTCGCCTCCTCGATTGCATCACAGAGCTCCCGAATTCCCGCATGTGGGAGGTTGCGACGCGGGAAGACGAGTGCATGAACGTCTGCCACATCAGTCTCGACGGCCCGCTGAAGCCGCTCCCACCAAAATGCATAGGGTTTTCCGAGCGAGGCACCCGAGAGAAAGAACGTTGCCGGTGCGCCGGCGCGTTGAAGGATCGGCAGCGCAACGCTGGCGTGCGAGCCCAGATCATCGTCGAAGGTGATCGCAACCGGGAATCGCTCGCCCCGCTTTCGCAGGCGCACCGCTGCGAGCATCTCGCCTGCGGGCACGATCCGGTAGCGCGAGCGAAGGTGGCGAAGTTGGGCCTCGAAGACGCTCGCCTCGTGAGCGGCGAGGATCTGGGTGTCAGGATCGCTCGGACGGTATTCGACTCCGTGATACGCAAAGACCACGCCGGTTTGGCGGGCGGAAAGGCGCAGGAGTCGTTCTGCAATCACCGAAGCGGGAACCCCGAGGACGCGAGCCAGCGCAGCAACGGCACTCCGCTTCAACCGGGAACGTGAGCGCTCGGAGGTTGTCACACTGCGCTGGATACGCATGTTGCTCCTACTCGTCATGAAGAGCGAGTACCCGGCTCGATGTGTTCGAAACGGTGCCATCTCGGGGGTCTTCAGATTTGACAACTCTGATCGCGATAAGAAGTTCATAGTCTGGATCGAGGTGATCCAACTCGGACTTCCGCAACTCATCGGCGGCCAATCCGTGAAGAAAAGCCGTTGAGGACAAAACGTTCCCGAAGGCTTTCACGTGAACATCCATCGCGCCAACCTCGGTAAAGAGTCGTTGAGCAGACATCGTGGTGAACCGCCAGTAGTCGCCCCAGCGGTCCCTGTCCCAACGGCTGATCTGGCTTATGCCCGGCACCGTGGCGAGCAGGACCCCTCCCGGTTTGAGCATGCAGTACACGTTCCGCGCAGCGGCACGTACGTCGTAGACCACGTTCAAAGTCTGCGTCAGGAGGATGCAATCGAATGCGTTTGTGGGCAGTCCCTCGGCGACGCTCAAATCGCCGATGATCGTAGCATCAGGAGTTCCTGAAATGGCGTGGAGCACATCCGATCTGACGACTTGCTGACCTCCGTACTTGCGGGTGTACGCGTTGTCGCCCACCTCGAGAACACGCCCACGAACGTCGGCAGCGTGCTCTGCGAGGAACGCCTCGATGAAGTATCGGTCGATTGGAAGGCCGCGATCGAAGCCGAATGACGCGCTGATCGGCGATACCTTCCGCCAGGTGCGGAAGCGGAAGCGAGAGGCTGCCCGCCAGAGCGTCCACAGCTGGTTTTCGACGCTCACCATGTCTCCCTTGCGGGTTATCGCGCAGTTGTCGACGAACCCGCTGCGTCGGCTCACGATCGAGCCGACACACTCAACAAACATCGTAGCGGCGAATCGTTCGGGCCAAACCTGACACGTCAGTGAACCGGTAGGCCGCATCTGAATGGAGAGATGCGGCTGGCTGCGGCTACGGGTGCATGTCGGTGAACCCCGAGAACCCGCTCGGTGCATGCGGCCCGATGAGGTACATCTCGAGGATGCCCATACCGATGGACCCGTCGTCGAGGGTCGCATCGCTGAGGATCTGCACGTGCTGGAACCCGAGGTCGGTCTCGTCGACTGCAGTGGTGACCAGTTGGTCGTGTGAACGCTCGTCCGGACCGACGTACATGCCGTGCCCCCACGTCGGATGCCCGTAGCCGATGCCCTGCATGTAGAACGTGAGCCGGCTGCGCAGCTTGATACCGACAGTCCGGTCGGGCATGGCGAGTGACAGATGGAACCCATCGGCATGACGGGTCCCTGGCCGCCATGTGATCGCATAGGTGGGGGTGGCAGCGGCTACGTCGGCGGTCACGCTGTTGGCGGCGACCAGTCCGCCGCCGTGCCATGCCGACCCGTCGGCATTCTCGTTGACGTCGAAGATCACATTGAGATCGTCGAAGTTCAGTGGCGTCCAGAGCCAGAAGAACTGCGGCCCGGGGCCGTCGGGCGCGGCACTTGGCTCCCGGTTGCCGACGCCACGGATGCCCCACGACCGGTCACGTGTACCACGCCATGTCTCGCACTCAACGGCGATGGTGCGGTCGCCCACGGTGATCGAGCCCGACCAGGTGCCGTTCTGCGTGAGACGGGTTATGTCCATAACGGTGAGGTTCCCCGGCGACCAGCGGTAGTGCGGTTCCTCGAAGGCAGGCCCTCGAGCCCGGAAGGTGAGCTCGGCAAACACCCCCGCCTCGGGGGCATCGACGGTGACGTGCAGCGTCCGCATCGGTTCAACGATCTCGACCTTCACCGGACCAGCGCGCAGGTCCAGGCGATCGTCGCCGAGCAGCCGCGATCCACGAACATTGTGCTGAACACCGTCGGCCACGATCGAGAACGCCCCGTCCATCACGTTGCGCCCCGGGTACTGGCCGAGGGCGACGGCGAAATAGACGGCACCCGCGTCTTCCCCACTGATCGGATAGCCGCAGAAGAAGAACCGGTCGTAGAGGTTGCGGTCGACGCCCGGATCCCGAAAGGGCCGACTGGTCTGGTGGAGCGGGTAGTCGTCGGCGGCGGTGATCACAATGGTCGTTCTACCGCACGCCATGGGATGTCCGGTCAACAGCTGCGCATCAGGTCAGCCCACCGCAGCGGGGTGGTCCGGCGCCTCGGTGTCGAAGGCCCCGCTCCGGTCGGTGAGCGTGTTCGCGATTGGGGTCCGCTCTTGACCGTGCGGTCTGCCGCAGCACATGAGCTTCGCTCGCAAGCCGGTGATCATCAGCTGGATCCCCCGGATCGGTGAGCACGAGTCGGGACGTTCGGCTCGGCAGTCCTCGGTTCGGTTGGGGGAGTTCCCACTGCGGTGTGGACCTACGATCGGCAAGGTGGCGACCGGACCCGTAGCTCGCGGCGACGAGCGCCGCCACCCGGCAGGGGGCCAGCGCTGGTGGGGCGAGTCGTGGGGGTTCGAGTTCGCACTGCCCGACGCATCGCTCGGCGGCTTCGTCCGCCACACCGTCTACCCGCGCCGCAACATCGCGTGGTTCTGGGCCGCCATCGTGGGCGAAGGTCGCTCTTACGTGCTGTGCCGCGACCATGACCTCACCCCACCCGTCGACCCGAACGTGATCGAGGTGCGTGGCGGCAGCCTCTGGTCGCATGCCATTTGTGAGGCACCGCTCGAGCACTGGACAGTCGCCATGGAGGCGTATGCGGTCGAGTTCGAGGACCGGAGCGAGGCGTGGCGGCAGGAGCGTGGTGACCGGATCGGTCTCGCCTTCGACCTCGAGTGGGAGAGCCTTGCGAGCGCGGCCGTATGGGCGCATAGCGATGCGGGGATGGTCCGCTACGAGCTGCCGTGCGAGGTCCACGGCGATCTGCAGATGGGTGACGAGTCGTGGACGATCGCAGGGGTGGGCTGGCGTCATCACGAATGGGGCCTACTCGACTGGAACGGGTCAGTGGTGCGCGGCGAACGATCCAACGTGTCTGGCGCGCGGCCGCGGACGACTCACGTCGGTGTCGACGGCGCCGTCGTAGCGGCCGGGCCGGCGCCGCTCGTCGGCGACTGGGTTCCCGGATCACCGGCCGGCCGGTACCGGGTCGCCGATGCGCCGCTGCTGGTCGACCGGCCGGACGGATTCAGCGTGCCGCTGCTGCGCTCACTCGACCGCGTCGTCAGCGACGGCGTGCCCTCGCCGGGGTGGAGCGAACGGCTGCTGGCCGACTGAGGTCTCCGCGAGGGGCGGCCGACTGAGCATGGGGACGGTCGGGTGGCCCGCCGATATGGTCCGGAAAGAAGCCCGACCGTAGGCTCGAACCCGTGTACCTGAACCAGTTCGCACCCGGCCTCGCGCCCCTTGACATGGCACCGTCGGCGGAGTTCTCCAGCCTCTGCCAGAGCGCCTCCGATCTCGGCATCGCGCATTCGCCCGATGTCCGCTACGCCTCACGCCACACGGTCGTGAACAGCCAGCGATTCCACTTCTCCGAGTGGGGCACGCCCGGGAATCCGCAGATCCTGCTCCTCCACGGCGGCAATCAGTCATCGCATTCGTGGGACCTGGTGAGCCTCCACCTGGCCGACCGGTTCCACGTGTTCGCACTCGACCAGCGCGGTCATGGCGATTCCGAATGGAACCGTGAGCTCGACTATTCGATGGAGTCGATGGCCGCAGATGCGATTGCATTCATCAAGGATCAGGGCCTGCACAACCCGATCGTGTTCGGACATTCGATGGGCGGCCGCATCACGCTCACGATGGCGCTGGCCCATCCGGAGGCGGCGAAGGCGCTCGTGATCGTCGACATCGGGCCGGAGGTCACGGAGGAGGGCGCCAAAACGATCCAGAACTTCGTGATCCACAACGTGGAGTTCGACGACCTCGACGTCTTCATCGACAACGTGCAGAAGTACGACAAGTTCCGCACCCGCGAGCACATCGAGCGGACGGTGAAGTACAACATGCTGCGCCGGGTCGATGGCAAGTTCGTGAGCAAAGTCGACCATCGCCGCCTCCCAGTGAAGAACGCCGAGCTGACCCTCGCGCAGATGCTCGGCCTTACGATGCCGGTGCTCGTGATCCGCGGAGCGGAGTCGAACATCCTCGAACCCGATGCGGCCAGCCGCTTCGCGGATGCGCTCCCGAACGGCCGGTTGGAGACGGTTCCGAACTGCGGACACAACGTCCATTCGGGGAACACACTCGGATTCCTGGCCGCCATTTCCCCCTTTCTTGCCGAACTCAGCTGAGGTCCACCACGAATGTCCTACGAACTGACACAACAGCTCCAGGTGAACGGCGTCGAGCTGGCCTGGGACAGCTGGGGTACCCCGAGCGACGAGCCGACCCTTGTGCTGTGCCACGGCTTCTCGGGATCCGGGCACGACTTCGCCCTCCACGTCGAGGCCCTTTCCACCGACCGGCGGGTGGTCGCCCTCGACCACCGTGGCCATGGCCGTTCGACGAAGACGAATGACGCGGCGACCTACACGATCGACCAGCTGACGGCCGATCTCGGCGCGTTCATCGAGGCAACGTGTGACGAACCCGTCGACCTGCTCGGCCATTCGATGGGCGGTCGCATGTCTATCGGACTCGCCGTCGAACGACCGGACCTGCTCCGCTCACTGATCGCGATGGACACGAGCGCATGGTCGTTCGTACGCCCGGATAGTGAGATCGCAACGCTGATG
>JAYUDQ010000818.1:0-2874 GCA_043739745.1 Acidimicrobiia bacterium
CGGAGGAACCCGTATCGGTGCCTGCCGACGTCCTCGACTGGGCCGGACTCGCCCGGCCCGTGGAGATTCTCGGGGGCGGCGCAGTTGTGCGCGCCGACCGGCTCGAGCTGCCGCCGGTCGCTGCCGCCTGGTTTGTCGACGAACTCGACAAAGGGGTCCAACCGCGCCAGGGAGGCGCCCAATGACACCAATGTCGGGCGGCAATGTCGGGCGGCAGTCGGGCGGCAGTCGGGCCGTATTGTCCGCATGCAATGTCGGCGTCTTCCTTGACTGGGTGGTACCGGCTGGGTCAGCATGGCAGTCAGTGGTCGGAGCCCGTCCGGTCGCTGACAGTAGGGGGAAGTTGATGAGAAGTCGTCTTGTGAAGTTTGCAGCCGTGTGCACGGTGCTGGCCCTCACGGCCACCGCCTGTGGCAGCGACAAGAAATCGAGCACCGCCGGCTCGACAGGAACAACGGTCAAGGCAACCGCAGGATCGACCGGGGGTTCCACTACGGCAACCGGCGGCGCCGCCAAGGACTTCGGCGGAGCCAAGGTTCTCATCACCGGTCCGGAGCGAGACGACCCGTCGGCCGGGGCCATCAACGCCGTTCTGCAGACGTGGGGCAAAACCAGGGGCCTCGACATCACCTACGCCGGCGACGCGGACTGGGAAGCGAACATCAACACGCAGGTCCAGGGCGGCAATCCGCCCGACATCGGCATCTTCCCGCAACCGGGCAAGCTGGCCGAGTTCGCTCGCGCGAAATCGATCAAGCCGCTCGCCGACAATGTGACTGCCTCGATCAAGAAATTTTGGTCTCCCGACTACTCCAACTACGCCAACGTCGATGGGGTCCAGTACGGCGTGCCCGTCAAGACCGACCTGAAGTCGTTGGTCTGGTACCAACCCGACAAGTTCAAGGCGAAGGGGTACAAAGTTCCAACGACGTTCGACGAGTTCACCGCGCTCGTCAAGAAGATGGCAGCCGACGGTGGCCCGAAGCCGCTGTGCGTCGGCATCGAGTCCGGTACGGCCACGGGTTGGCCCTTCACGGACTGGACTGAAGAGATGGTCCTGCGCCAGGACGGCGGCGACGTCTACAACCAGTGGGTCGAACACAAGATCCCGTTCAACGACCCGAAGATCGTGAAGGCGATGGACACGGTCCTCGGTCTGTGGTCCAAGGACAACGTCTTTGCCAGCGGCGGCAACATCGCGGCGACCAACTTCGGTGACAACGCCCAGGCGCTCTTCGACGGCAAGTGCTACATGCATCGTCAGGCTTCGTTCTTCAGCGGGTTCTTCCCGAAGGGTACGAAATTCGCCGACGGGTCCGCCGGCGCCGTCGACGTCTTCTACTTCCCGGACATCAATGGCGACAAGCCGGTGCTCACCGCGGGCACGTACGCAGCCGGGTTCAACGACAAGGCAGCCACGATGGCCGTGCTCGAGTACATGTCGACGGCGGACTACGCCCAGAAGCGTCAGGCCGAGCAGACCAAGCTTCTCAACGGTGGTTTGTCGGGCTTCTTGTCGGCAGCAATCGGCCAGGACCCGTCGGTGTACCAGCCACTCGAACAGGGCTTCTTAAAGATCCTCAGCGAATCCAAGCTGTCCCGGTTCGACGGATCCGACCAGATGCCGGCCGCCGTCGGAGCGGGGACCTTCTGGACCTTGGGTACGTCGGCTGTGAACGGCGACCTCACCGCACAGAAGGCAGCGGATCAGATCGAAGCTTCCTGGCCGAAATGATGACGTCGTCCGTCCAGACACTGTGAATCGACAGTCGGGGCACTGGCACTACGGTGTCGGTGCCCCGGTTGTTTGTGGAGGTGCGCACCGCGCCATGAGGAATACCAAGTTCGAGATCTATGGGGGTTACTCGTGCACAAGGTTCTCTCGACGCTGTTGACCGTGTTGGTCGCGGTCGGCGCCAGCGCGCTGATTTGGGTCGCGGCCAACATGGTGTTCAATCAGGTGCGCCATCAGTGGCGACGCTTCACCGCGATGGCGTTCGCGGCTGTCGGGTTCCTCGTCGGGGTGCTGCTCTCCGGCAACCGGATCACGAAGAACTCACAGGGAGGCTTCCTGTCATGGGTTTGGTTGCCACTTCTTCTCGCAGTCATCTTTGCCGCGATCGGGGTGGTTCTCGAGAGCACGAGTGACACCCGCCGGCGCCAGGGCGTCGGCGTCTCATCAGGCGTGCTCCTCGGCGTCGGCGTCGGCCTCCTCGTCCGCAAGCAATACCATCCTGCGATCGACATCGGGGCCCTCCTCGGATGGACCGTTGGCGGCGCGGCCCTCGTCGCAGCCGTCAACCTCGTCCGCAAACGCTCGCTCGTCACCGGGTCACTCGTCGGCGCCGCGGTCGGGTCCATCCTCGGTGGCTGGGGATCCGCCGCCATCGGCGCAGGTTCGGCGGGCGGAGCCATGGTCGCGACGCTGATCCCTGCGGTGCTCGCCGGGACACGCCTGGGATTCACGAGCAACCCGAATCTTCAGGCGAGGGCACGGATCGAGCAGCGCTCACGGGGTGTCATCTTTCTCACGCCTGCGATGCTTTTCATCTTCATCACGTTGATCGTCCCCACCATTCGTACGATCTACCTGTCGTTCCTCGACAAGAGCTCCGAGGCATTCGTCGCGTTCGACAACTACGTCAACACCTTCAGCGATCGGGTGAGCTGGGACGCGTCTCACTGGACGAACATGTTCACGAGCCGTCTGTTCATCATCGGCGCGATCGTGCTCGCCATCGCCGTCGTGGTTGGTGTCGTATCGAAGCGCCGCACGGGCCGCGCCGTCGAGATCGGAAACCCGACGGTCGGCCCGCTGCTCGTCGGCTTCTTCCTTGTCGCCTTTGCAGTGTTCACGAGCTTCCGGGGCACCAT